>JAFOJO010000022.1 GCA_017421325.1 Candidatus Saccharimonadota bacterium | reverse complement strand
GCATTTTCATAGCTTTACCTCTTGCTATTTCTATGTTCTTACCTGTACAATATGACATAGGTAGGTCCTTTCTTGTTTAAGTGGTATTAAATTAAGTATAGAACCTACCTTTTATGTTGCAAAGGTTGTGAGTTAATACGCAGCATTTGACAAAAATAACCATATATGCTATAATGAAACTAAGTTGGCCAAATGGGAGGCTAGCTCGAATCCACTCACGTATGTGTTTGGAAATATTAAAAAAGGAGGTATTCGTATGAGTACCAATTTATCCAAAAAAGTAGCAACCTACGAGATCGTCGGCGGCCCTAGTACCGATCGTCTTTTCGACGCGCTTAGATACGCCTACGATAAAGACGTTAAAATTCCAATTAATTTCGGGATTGTTATCGGCCTCAGTAGACCCAAGAATGATCCTGGATGCTGCTCTATCGGTGCCCATTCATGTGGCCTTCGCCTCACAAGCATCCAGCATGAGGACGGTTCTGGCTGCTCATTCAATATTGGCGGCTATTCCGATACTGGTCTCAAAAAGGGCCCATATTCTGAACCTTTGTACGTCGGTCATAAAGTCAAGATCTACTACAATAGCAAGTCCAGAGAAGGCCACATTACCTTTATTAAAAATTAAACACCCCATCGCACCCGCCCAGGCATTCCGCCTGGGTATTTTTTATGTAAAAACACCTAATCTATTTTTTTATTAAACTTATCCAAATTAAATAGCGGTTTTTTGTCGCCATCTATAATTCCCTGCGCTTCGCGCATCAGCCGCTCCAAAGCCGCCTCAGATGACGCCGACCCCACGTGTACCGTCCGTACCACTCTTCCCTGCTCTTTATAACACACCTGCACTCCCGTCGCCCCCGAGGTCGTCTTAAACTTCCGTATATAAGCCATATTCCCATTGTAGCATACTGGAGCCGCCAATTTTTCCACCATAATTCCCCACCTTTTTCCACAGAAACCACAAGCTTTTTCTGGCAATTTCCCTTATGCCTAGCAACCACACCGCCTGGCAACCCAGCTTGACAAACCATTCCGCTTCCGCTAAAATCAAAGTAACAACCAGCGACCTCACACGCGGTTGGGAGCAAAAAGTGATTATTTTAGCAACCGTTCGATTATAAAACGGCAAATTTTGCATAAGCATAAAATAAAACGCTTAAGCAGTCAAAAAAAATCACGTGTCACAAGAGGTGTGAAACAAATTTTGGTGGTATAATATAAAAATATGCAGATTCCAATTACCCAATCTAAAGCTTGGCAAAAACTCCAAGACGACCTCGGAGAAACTAGCTTTTTGGTAGAAAGCCCAGACTTTCAGCACTTAGCTATTCTTAAAAAAACTCCGGTAGGGAATTATCTTTATTTACCATACGGCCCCGTCGCCAAAGATAAAGTTTCTTTTAATAAGGCCCTAAAAGCCCTCCAGACGCTTGCGAAGGAGAATAACGCTATCTTTGTCAGGGTTGAGCCTCAGCTCGCTGGAGCCGCCAAATTTTTGCCCCCCACGGCCAAAAAGTCTAAAGATTTAAACCCCAAAGAAACCTGGGTATTAGACCTAACGGGGAACGATGACGCCCTAAAGCAAAAACTCCCTAGTAGATTACTTCGTTATTACAAATCCGCCAGCAAAAAAGGGATCACTATCGAAACCTCTCACGAACCAGCCGATATCCATTATCTCCTAGATCTACAAAAGGCTCTCGCCAGCGAAAAGGGAATCAGTACTTTCTCTGAAGATTACCTTAAAACCGAGCTCGCCCAACCTTTCGCTACACTATATTTAGTTAGATATTGCGATAAGGGTGAGGTTATTGCTGCCGGTCTCGTTTTCGACGATCAAACCACTCGCTACAATCTCCAGGGTGCCCAAAACGATCAAGGCAGAAAACTCCACGCCACAGGCATTCTCACCATTCAGCTTATTCTCGACGCCAAGGCAAAAAATCTTCAAAATTTCGATTTCTGGGGCATTGCCCCAGAGGGCGCTTCAGCCAGCCATCCCTGGGCCGGCTTTACTAATTTCAAAAAGACTTTTGCCGGCCACGAGGTAGATTACGCTGGTACTTACGATATTATTCTAAACCCCACCAAATACCGCCTCTACCAGCTCGCTCGCAAACTAAACCGCCTCCTCCGCCGCGTGTAAACTACAAATCACCCACCAGTAGGGGCGGTTTTTGCATTTTGCTACAAAATATTATATAATACATACAGGCAACCCTATCAGGGCTTGTACTTTTTTAGAAAGGTTAGTGATTATGTATGTCAAGAGACTACGAATTAGACCGCCTCAGGTCCAAGGAGAAAGCCGCTTTCCAGCGCAAACAAACCGCCTGGGCTAGCTACGCAGACGCTAAAGAGCGCGCATCAATGGCCCACGAAGCGATGGACGCCGCCTGGAACGAACGCTGTCGCGCCAGGGAGGAGATGAATCAAGAATACGAAGCCATGCAGGCTTCCAGCGAACATTATCGCGAGGTTTGGGACGAATATGGCCGCATTCGCGATTACAACAATGCTCGCATCGAGTCCCTTCGCTATGAAGCTGATGCCGAACATCGAGCAATGGTTGATTGCTTTGAACAGGCCAGCTCTGAGTACGAATACGGTGACAAGGCCGTTGCTCCGATGTACGCCTCGGAAGGCCACGACCACAAGGACCGCCGCGACGCTCTCAACTGCGAAATCAGCGCTCTCTGTCAAGAGGTAAAAGCCGCTCGGCAAACTGCCGAATACCAGGCTCCCAAAACAGATAGCAGCGCATTCCGCGCCGCCAAAGCCGTGTTCGAACAGGCTAAAGCATCTCACGAATCCGCGCAGGCCGAATTCAAACGCCTCAAAGCTATTCGTGATAGCTGCAAAGAAGCCTTCAATACCGCACAGGCCGAGCACGCTCGCGCCAAAGAAGCTTTTCAGCGCCGGCTCGAACAAGTCAAATCCGCAAAGCAGCGTGAGCGTGACAAGACATTAGATAAGGCTGGCATTCGCTTCTCTGATCGCAAAAACGCCAAAATTGTCAAAAAGTCTGATGGTACTACGCAAATTTACAGCGGAGGTATTGGTCAGGGTGATGGCGCTGGTCATGGCCATGTTGCTCTGGATAGCGCCGGCCGTAAAACTTACGACCGCAAAGCTTTTTCCGAGCACGGCAGTCAAAACTATACGGATGAAAAAACTCGTTGGGATGGTCCGCATCACGGGGTAATTATTGGTAAAGACCACGATCACGAAGTTACTTTTTCCCAAGGAATGGGGAAGAATGCGGGTCAAACCGTCATAGCCGACGGGTACCTTAGCAAACGTAAATTCCATCCCCGGCATAGCCACAATCATTACGGACCGGACACGAAATACGGCGATGGCTCCGAGCGCATCGAAAACAAAGGCGGAGATCGCGGGAAATACACCGGCCCTGGCCACTAATCTAATCTTTTATCAAAACGTCGAGTTTTACTCGGCGTTTTTGCTATCCAAAGAAACGCCATGGGGAGAATTCGCCCACTCTTGAGAATCTAACATTTCTTCAAAATCTTTTACGCTCTCATCGCCAATTTTCTGTGGTTTGTCTTGATGATACTCTAAATACCTAGCTTTTTCTTCGGCAGCCATAAATAACATCATAGATAATTCACAATTTTTTTCGCCGATATCATCATAAACTCCAAAATTCTCATCCACAAAATCGGAATATTTCTCTATCTCATCATCCAGAGCGTCAACTTCTTCCACGGTAGACGCACTTCGTATCTTATCGGCTATCTCATGCCCGTTCTTTATAGCTTCCTCTATCAAATCTTCTTTCATCTTGGCTATATCATACCATCTCACCCTCTATCTCGCAAGCGCCCACCCATGATGAACAATTACCCACTTTCAGGGGTGATTTTTGCTTGCGTTAAAATCTTTTTCCGTGCTATAATTAGAATGCAATCTTTAGTTGTCTATTCAAGGCAGTTTTTATATCGTATTAAGCATTTCATACAGTATTAACGGCACCGTAAGGACTGAAACTGTATGATCTGCTTTGATGGTACAGCTAAAGATTGCACCCCTTGCGGTGCCATTTTTGTAATATACCCCGTTTACAAGTGGCACCACAAAGATAACTTAATAAAGTAATAAGTTAAAGGTGATGCATATGGGTTATAGAACCACAAAGTATAAAATAGAAGCAGGAAGTAATAAAGCCAGTAATTATACGGATTTCTTCTACCATGCTTTCCGTAATATTCTTCTGGTTTCTGTACCTCTTCTTATAGTTTCTGGTGTTGTTTTATCTCATTTATCACTTCATAGCTCTGCTACTGGTTCTGGTACAGATAGTTTTACTGTGTCTATATCATCTGCTTGTACATTATCCAGTGTAGTAGATAGTGAACATAATATAGAAACTAATGTAGGCACTTATGTAGCAGATGTAGGAAAGACTACTATTAAAACACTATGTAATGATGGTAATGGGTATAGTGTATATGCAGTAGGATATAGTAATAATGAGGAAGGTAATAATAAACTCATTAACTCTGAAAGACCTGAATATAGTATAGATACAGGATTAGCTACTAGTGGTCTTACTTCCGCATGGGCTATGAAGTTAAACAATATACCAGATGATCCTTCTCTTACTCCACCTACTATAGAAAGTGACTATAATAATACATATGGCCTAGTACCACCATATTGGACTAAGGTGGCAGGGAGAGCTGCAGGCACTACGGATATGGACGAAGGCTCATCTTTTACCACTACCTATGCAGTATACGCTTCTTCTAACCAGCATGCTGGTACTTATAATGGACAGGTGAAGTATATGTTGGTGCATCCAAATACCAATAAACCAACACTTAATAATCTAGAATCAGCATTTGCTTCACATAGCATACAACCAATCTACCGAGATGAAGATAATAAATACTATTTCGCCATGCAGGATATGACAGCAGATATATGTAGCTCCGTATCCGGAGATGGAGAAACTACCGCTACACGGTTAGTAGATATTAGGGATAATAAGCTTTACTGGGTAACTAAACTAGATGATGGTAAGTGTTGGATGACCAGTAATCTAGATCTAGACATCGGCGGTACGAACGTAGCTGCACTAACATCAGAAAACACAGATATCAGTACCACCGCATCCGGTAGTGGTATCTATACGGATGGCTATACTGAACAAGATGGCGTCTGGACTTGGAATCCAGTCTCTACTGCTATTACTTCTAATTATCATATCTCCAATACTACTGTTTCTCCAGCTTGGGGCAATAACAATACTGCTCCATACTCAGCTGAAGGCGGTGACACGTATTACTATACCTCCAATAACACTAATAACGACACAAGATACAATTCGCTTCAAGATTGTAAGAACGCTAGTCATACAGAAGATGAATGCAAACGTTACTTTGCCGGTAACTACTACAACTGGACTGCTGCTATCGCTTCCAATAATTCTACCAATATAGGTAGTACAGCAGGAGAAATCGCCTCTAACTCTATTTGTCCTAAAGGATGGCGTCTTCCTAATGCTTCTCAAACAGATAACGTTAACAATGAGTTTGGTAGGATGCTATATCAAGCTGAAATAACTGCTAAAGTATCTGCCGGCAATAATTCTGTAGGCTACACGACGGGTGGTTTTAATAAATTACGTTCTAATCCATACTACCTTGTGCGGTCTGGCTACATCGTCGGCAGTACTCTGACCTACCCCGGCGTCGGCGGCGGCTACTGGTCTAGTATGGTTAGCAGTAGTACACACGCTTACTCCCTGGTCTTTAATGGTACTGTTATCAACCCAGCCACTAACTACAGCAGGTACTACGGGAGGTCTGTACGCTGTGTTGCTCGCTAGTCGGAATAAACCACAATCCTAAACACTGTAGATTTGACCATAAGTCTCGGATAAAATGTTATAATTTTCATATGAAACTCACGGGCTTATCAGATGCAGAAGTCTCCGAAAAAATTCGGCAGGGCAAGGTAAACCACGCCCCTAAAAAACAGCCTAATTCCATCGGCCATATCATCGCTAGAAACACCCTTACTATCTTCAACCTCGTCAACCTCATCCTTGCCATTATGGTCCTTGTGGTCGGCAGCTACAAGCATCTTCTCTTTATCTTTATCGCTATTGCAAACACTCTTATTAGTATCGTTAACGAAATCCGCGCCAAAAAAACTATCGATAAAATGCGTCTCGTCGCTGAGCAAAAGCCAGCGGTAGTGAGAAATGGCAAAACTCTCCAAATCCCCGCTACAGATATCGTAGAAGGCGACCTCATCGTGCTATCTCTAGGCGACCAAATCTTGGTAGATAGTGAAGTCGTCTCTGGTAGTATAGAGGTCAATGAAGCCTTCATCACCGGTGAAGCAGATAATATCACCAAGCACCCTGGCGACAAGCTCACCTCTGGTAGCTTCGTGGTTTCTGGTACTTGCAAAGCTGTAGTCACCGCCGTAGGCGCCGACAATTTCATCAGTAAGCTAGAAGCCACTGCCCACACTATCAAAACCGCCAATTCCAAACTCTTTACCATCATGAACAACATTGTCAAATACATCTCTTTCGCCCTTATCCCTATCGGTGCTCTCCTCCTCTGGGCGCGTTTTCGCGTCCCCGACACCACTACAGAGGTGGCCGTCACCAGCACCGTGGCTGCTCTTATCAATATGATACCTGAAGGCCTCATTCTCCTTACTTCTAGCGTGCTAGCTCTAGCCACCATTCGCCTCAGCCGCCAAAAAGTCTTAGTTCAAGACCTCTATTCTATAGAGACTCTCGCCCGTGTAGATTGTATCTGTTTGGATAAAACCGGCACCCTTACCACTGGCAAAATGAAAGTGGTAGATCTTATTCCAGCCGAAGGTCAGCCTAAAAATGCCCTAGAAACCGCGCTTATGGCTATTTTAAGCCATTCTGCCACGGATAACGCCACATCACTCGCCTTGAAGGCAAAACTGCTGAAAACGGCCAAATTTAAGCCCACAGAGCAAATCCTAGAAACCATCCCGTTCTCCTCAGACCGCAAATACTCCGGCGTCCGCACCGCCTCCGGCGAAATCCTCATGGGTGCCCCCGAATTTCTCATTGAAGATAAGGCCACTCTTGAGCAAGTCAAACAATTCTCATCCAACTATAGGATAATCGCTGTTGTTAAGAAAAATGTTACATCGACGGGTGGCCGAGCTGGGGGGACCCCCGACGCGCGCAGCCGTCAGGCGAGCACGTTGGGGGAAACTGCGAGGTCAGGCCCCGTCGAGAAAAATGTTGCCAAGAGCGCCCCGAGAGAGGCCATTGAGGCATCTAATTCGTTAAGCGTAACTGCGACGGCAGGACCCGTCGAGGATAGTGTCTTTCTGGGTTTTGTCTTATTGGAAGACGAGCTTCGCCGCGATGCTCCCGAAATCATCAATTATTTCTACCGTAACGACATTGCCGTCAAAATCATTTCTGGCGATAACCTCTCTACCGTAGAGACCATTGCTTCCAAAGTCGGCGTCAAAGATATCCATGGTATAGATTTGTCTACCATCAAGGGTTCACCAGATTATAATAAATTAGTCAAAACCTATAATATTTTTACTCGCGTGAAGCCTGCCCAGAAAAAAGATCTCATCTCCG
>JAFOJO010000021.1 GCA_017421325.1 Candidatus Saccharimonadota bacterium | reverse complement strand
CTTAGATCCATAGTTCAGTTTTGCGATTTCAGCGACAAATTCATCTTCACTGGCGGTGCCAGACTCAGCATAAAAAGCCACTTCCTTACCCTGAGTCCTAAAATACTCAGCCACCATTTTGGCCTGAGTATCTTTGCCGGTGCCATCTTGACCTTCTATCACGATATACATTATTTTTTCTCCTTTTTGACTTTAACAGGGGTATCTTCGGAAGAATAAGACGCGCTTTCTCCAAGATATTTTTCATAGCAAGCTGGGCAAAGAGCGCGATATTCTATATCTATAGTGCCGTCATCTATGAGAATATCTGGACCATCAATAACCAGTCTGCCATTCAAAAATCTAGTATTGCGGGTAGCCTTACGACCACATTCGCAAATAGTTTTAATCTCCTCAATGTCGTGTGCGATTTGGAGTAACCTAGTGGAACCCTCGAATCCACCATCCTCCTGACGAAAGTTTAAGCGCAAGCCATAAGCAATAACGGGAATATCAAGTTTGATAGTCACGAGCATTAATTGATCTGCCTGGGCGGGAGTTAGGAATTGAGACTCGTCTACCAGTATGCACTGAACATTTCGGTAATCTTTGGCGATTTTTTCGTATAAATTGGTTTGGCGATCAAAGCAAAAATTCGTTTCGCGCTCCGGGCCAATTCTGGTTAGTAATTTGGTGCCGTTTTTGGTATCGGTAGCAGGCTTTATCACGCAGACTTTATGGCCACGCTCTTCGTAATTAAATGCGACCTGTAAAAGTTGCATTGTTTTGCCACACCCCATAGCACCATACCTAAAATATAGCTTCGCCATTTTTACCTCTTTTCTCAGATTATATCATATAATAGAGATATGCACGAGAGTTGGAAGCCTTTTTTAAAGGCAGAGTTTGATAAGCCATATTTTAAAGAATTGTCGGAGTTTTTGCACGCCGAGTATGAACATAAAACGATTTTTCCGCGAAAAGAATTAGTATTTTCGGCATTTGCCACAGACTTAAACGAAGTTAAAGTAGTAATACTGGGACAAGACCCATATCATACACCAGGTGCGGCGGAAGGATTGGCGTTTTCGGTGCCGCCACGGCAACCAATACCACCATCTTTAATTAATATCTACAAGGAGATTGACGCGGACATAGGTAAGCATGCCAACCCTACTGGGAGTTTAAGAAATTGGCAAAAGCAAGGGGTATTATTGTTAAATACTGTACTAACAGTGGAGGCACACAAAGCTGGCTCACACCGGGGCAAAGGTTGGGAGATTTTTACTACGGAAGTGATCAAATATCTAAACGACACGCGTCCGCACTTGGTATTTATTTTGTGGGGGCGAGACGCGAGAAATAAAAAACCTTTGATAGATAGTAAAAAACATTTGATTTTAGAATCGCCACATCCGTCGCCACTTTCAGCGCATGCCGGGTTTTTCGGTAACCATCATTTCTCTAAAACTAATGATTTTTTAGAGAAAAATAGCCTAGTGCCAATTGTTTGGTAATTTTAATTTGTCTTTAAGGTTTCTTTTTTATAATAAAACCATAAAGGAGAAAATATGGACGAAGAAGATACTGAGATTATAGCAAAGCGGGCGGCCGAAACAGATAACACTGCCAAAACTACGCCGCCAACAAAACCAACCAGTGATACCGAGAGTGGCGAAAATGGCGCAATGCCGGCAGGGCCGGAAGAAATGGGCGAGATGCCCGAAATGAACTGTGAAGAAAGCGAGAGTGGCGAAGCTAATTGTGAACCACCTACACCGCCAGAAGGCATGGAAGAATTTGGTGGTGGGCCGATGAGAGGCGAAAATTTCCCAGGCGAAACTACACAACAATCTACCGCTTCAAGTGACAGTATTTTGCACCCGGTAACATATCTTTCGCTTGGCGCAGGAAGCGTAATTTTATCTACCGTAATTATGTATGCCTGCTTTTCTAATTTCTTCCACAAAAACCGGCAGCGACCTTCAACAAGTGGCAAAAATTCATGTGGTTTATCATTGCGGCTTTAATCATGTCTGCCGCGTTGATTATCTTATGCTATTTTGTGCCGACCTGGATAAGTTAATTTAGCGCCAGGGGTTGGTAGGATCTGGGTCCGTAGGGTCCCAGCCCCTATTTTGGCTATTTTCGTCTATTTTTATAGCGGTAGGTTTAACCACGCCGGCAGGAAGAGTGTCAGAATCATAGATTTTGACGGTAGTGCCGTAACCGATATTGTCGTAAATCCATTTAGCATCAGCGGCGGCTAGCCGGACACAGCCAGCAGAAGCACCGTTACCAAGTTTGTTATATTCTAAATATTCTAGATTATCCCAGGGTGCACCTTTGGTAAAATATGGTACCGAGTGGAAAAAGTATGGGCCACTGATCCGTACCGTATAGTGCCCCCAAACATTACCTACCAAGTAGAGTGATTCATAGCGATCCGAGGTGGTAAAAGTGCCGAGCGGGGTTTCGGAACCGGGAGCACCGGTAGACGCAACAAATACTTTCGCAATATTAGAATAATTACCATTTTGATCTTTTGAATATACTATTACCACATTTTGTTGACGGTTGACTTCTATATAGTATGGCGCGCCTGAGGAAGTGTGGTGGGCTGCCACCTGGTGTGGTGGCTCTGTGATTTTTATGGTAACTTGCTTGGGAGTTTTGTTTCCAGATTGGTCTTCGGCGACAATGTTTATAATATATTCACCGGCCTTAGTCAGATCATACTCCCCGTCAATAGAAAACGCAACTTCTTGATTAGAATTATCTTCTGCTGTGAATTTTTCCAAAATATCCACTTCGTCTCCAGCAATAAACGATAACTCTTCGTCGCCGGTGATAGTAGGAGGAATAGTGTCGTTCACATTATATATAACATCCAAGACTGTTTCCGTGCCAAGTTGGCTTACGATAGTAACTTTTTGAGATTTTTCACCAATATTTTTTGCATCCAGTAATGCATCTGAGTCTTTTAGTGTGCCAATTTTTATTTCGGAAAATAAGGAAGATACTGGATTTTCTGTATTGAATTCATAGATGGGGTTTTCAGATAAGACATAATCAATTCTAGATAGTATAAGCATGGTCGTTGCCACCGCAATAGTAGATACTAAAATTGCACCAAAAACTGAGAAAAATATAACTTTGCTTTTCTTGGTTTTAAGAAAACTCATTCTGTACAATTATAGCATGCAGGTTCCACTAAATCCACTTGGCGAGGCGGGTATACTCGGCGGAATCTTCTGGGTAAGAGGACAGAATATCTTCTATATAGGTTTTGCCGTTACTAATATTTAACGTCTGGACTTCCGGCATGGAGCTAAGCAAACGAATCACGGCTTCATCGGTTTCTACGTTGGTCATAGATTTTGACGGATCGGAAGAGTGTGAGTGAACACGCAAATCTTTGTAAACGAAGCGCTTAATGCCAGCCTGCAAACAATACTTCAGGCAGTTTTCACAAGTAGCCACGCGGTTGTAAATAGTACAGCCAGTGAGGTCTTGGTGAGCAAAGAGAATAGCGTTCATCTCAGAGTGGATTGAAAAATAGTATTTCATGGGACGTTCGCCTAAAGTCATCTTAGATTCATCGGCGCCCTGCAGCATACCATTGTAGCCTAGCGACACTACGCGTTTCTTTGGGTCCACAATGACGCAGCCATTTTTAGACGATGGGTCTTTGCTTTTAAGCGCAACCGTTTCGGCGATTTTCATAAAATATTTATCCCATTCGCGTTGTTTTTGATCCATATTTCCTCCAATTTACCCCTATTATAGCATGATTTTTTAAGTGGGGGGTTGAAATTTTGGGCGATTTGTGACTATAATCTCGCATCAATTAAAATGGGAGCAAATTATGCCAACAAAACCGCGAGAAAAAAGTAAAAGTGTGGGCAAAGGTAGGGCGCGAAAAGTCCGTCTAAAAAGCGCGGGCGGAAAAGGTGGGAAAATAAAAATTAAATATTTAGTGGCGGCTTTGGCGCTAGTAGGCTCAGTACTGCCACGCTTATCAGTCCAGGCCGAAAGTTGTCCGGACGTACGCGTAATATTTGCGCGTGGGTCGGGCGGGGAACGTTGGACAGACCCAAATTATTTGGAATACAAAAATACCATAGAAAGTAAATTAGCTACTACGAGTTTGAATTACGAATTTATAGATTTAGACTACCCGGCAGTAGGCGTGGGGGCGGATAATTTGAGTGTTACGGTAGGCGCGCTGTTTGGCGCGGGTGATGCATACGAATTTGGCGATAGCGTAAATACTGGGGTGAAAAATTTAGCTAAAATGGTAAATAGCGCTAGCTGCCCAGGCACTAAATATGTAGTGGGTGGGTATTCACAAGGCGCGATGGTAGTATCAAAAGCCCTAGGTAGCCTAAACGCAGACCACATCATTTACGCTGCTACTTTTGGCGATCCAAAAATTTACCTGCCAGAGGGAAAGGGTCTAATGCCGGCAGCCTGCCGAGGTGAAAATTTGTCAGATTACCGCATGTATGTGCCAGATTGCCAAGCGTACAAAGGGCTACTCGGCTCTTATATCCCGTACGAGCCGGAGGCTTTGGTAGGTAAAGTAGGTACCTGGTGTAACAGACGCGATATTTTCTGTAGTTCGCGCCTAAGCATTAGCGACCACGTTGGCTATGTGGCGGATAATTTGTACGAAGATGCTTCGCGGGTAATTTTTGACAAAATCACCAAGACTTTTGGAATAGAGAATAAGGTCTCTTCGCCACACGACACGGCGTTTTTGATTGATTCTACGGGTTCGATGAGCAGTATGATAAATAGTTACAAAGCCGAGGCTCTGCGTCTAGCCACTGAAACTTTGAATTCTGGCGGGCGGGTGGCACTGTATGATTACCGCGACCTTGGCGACCCATATACGCCGGTAGAGCATTGTAATTTTGAAACTTGTACACTAGAGGTATTCGAAAATGAGCTGGCCACTATCCGTGCAAATGGCGGTGGCGATACGCCAGAGTCTTTACTCTCGGCGTCTTTCCACACTATGCAAAGTTTAAACTGGAAATATGGCGCGACGAAATCTCTGGTAGTGCTGACTGATGCCAATTTCCTTTCGCCAGACCGCGACGGGATGACTTTTGACGAGGTAGTGCGGCTTAGCAAGACTATTGATCCGGTGAATTTTTATATCATCACAAAGTCTGCTTACGGTAGTGACTACGCTGAACTAGCTAGCCGGACAGATGGCCGCGTGGTGACGAATTTCGATGAATTAAGTTTGCTCACGGATTATATTATCGAACGCTACGACACTTTGCCTCGGGTAGAAGAAAGTGAGCCTTTAGCACAGCCTAGCCTAGAGGTGAAAGAAGTGACGGCGGTAGATGGTGGGGCGAAAATAAAGTTTGAAACAGATAGCGCGCGAACTCTAGCGGCGCTAAACGATACAATTTTAGGTATCACGGAAGAAAATGAAATTACAATCAGCGGATTAGATATTGCGGCGGAGAATATTCTAAGGCTAGTGCCATTGGGTGATGATGTACGTGGGGAAGGAGTAGATGTGAACTTGGCTGGGTATGGCGGAATCGTGGAACGTAGCGACAATACGGATGGCAGTAGTACTACAGTAGTGTTCAACAACATCGAAGTTATCCTTCCCAAAGCTCCAAATACTGGAAGGAAATAATATGTACATATTTTGTACATATTATATACAAGTGCTATAATGAGAAAAAGGAGAATATTATGGCGCTAGCTACAGCGGATATACACGTGAAAATCGACCCAAAAGTAAAGAAAGATTCCGAAAAGATATTAAAAGAAATTGGAATCTCAATGTCGGACTTAATTAATATTACGTTAAGAAAAGTCATTCGCGAAAAGCGTGTAGATATGGATATTGTCGCCAAAGAGCGTTTACCAGAAAATTTGCGTATAGAAACCAAAGAGCAATTAATAGATTTTTTAAACGAACGAGAACAGAAAAAAGACCAAAAATACACATCTGCACAAATGCGTGAAACGCTTTCCGAGAAATTAGGCGTAGCGTATGAAAAAATATAAAGTAGTTTATAGTGATGGTGCCCGAAAAGATATCGTAAATATAATAGATTACATAGAGACGAATTTTGACAGTCCAATAGATGCTGTCAAGATAGCCATTAAGCTATTTCACAAATGCGAGTCGCTAGCTACTTTTCCAAAAGGTGTACCGATATGCCATACAGATGGGCTAGCTAAGAAATACCGTTTTGCGCACATCAAAAAATATACTATCATTTACTATGTAGATGATAGTTGCACTGAAGTAGTAATACAAGCTATTATAAATTCCAATAGGGATATAGAATCTATCCTAAATGATGGTTACGTGGTAAAATAGAAATGGGTTAAGAGACGCACAAGATACTGAACTGAATCAAGTGCATCTTTTCCATTTCTTAGGTGGAGCTGAGGTGGTAGTGGTCGCCGTATTCGCATTTATAGACAGAGAGCGGGCCGGAGTCGTGATCATACTCCGCGACTTTGGCGGCTAGCTCGGCTTCTTCGCGAGTATCGTAAATAATTTTATGGCTTTCGCCAACCCAGCATCTTTTAGGCTCGTAAACTTGGTTTGGGTTTAAGTGTTTGTTTCGGTTTGCCATATCTTTTTATTGTAGCACAGATTGCGTAAAATGTCAAGTTTTACAGGGGTGATAAATATTTCTACAAGTAGATTTCGGTCACCCGCCGGGCGCTGGAAAAACTAGCGAGCAACACAACGCACAGACCACCCGCCGTACCTGTTGTCGTTACGGCCCGGGTAGATAACGGTACCAGCAAAGAGCAGGAGGTAAGCGCGGGTACTACTGCTAACCGTACTAGACCAGTAGTATCCGTAGACGCCGGAACTGCCCAGGGTACTGCCACCGATATAGCCAGACCGCACAAAGTAGTAGGGATTAGAGCGTAGTTTGTTAAAGCCGTTTGTTGCATAACCTACAGACTCATTACCAGCGGATAAGTTTGAGGTGATGCCCGCCTTATAGAGCATAATACCAAACTCGTTATACTCATT
>JAFOJO010000020.1 GCA_017421325.1 Candidatus Saccharimonadota bacterium | reverse complement strand
AGATGATCCTTCTCCTACTCCACCTACTATAGAAAGTGATTACAATAATACATATGGATTAGTGCCAGGTTATTGGACTAAAGTAGCATCTAGAGCTTCTGGGACTACAGACATGGACGAAGGTTCTTCTTTTACTACTACTTATGCTGTATATGCTAGTTCGAGTCAATATGCTGGGACTTATAATGGGCAGGTGAAATACCTACTCGCCCACCCAAATAGTAATAGTACACCACATTTTATGCAAAATATAGCAGACTGGAAGAATGATATACCTAATGCTGGGGATACTACATTGGCTATGGATACTAGAGACGGTAAATACTACTATGTAACTAGGCTTGCAGATGGGCATATTTGGATGACGCAGAACTTGGATCTAGACATAGACCCAGCTAAACCACTCACATCAAACGATACAGACCTTACGGACCATTCACTAACTGGTGCTTATACAGATGGTTATAACTATGATTCAAATACCGGTATCACCACCTGGACGCCAGAAAGAAAGACTATAGACTTTCAAAATACTACCGTAACCGGTTGGACAAATGATAATAATAATCCATACTCTGCAAATAAAACTGACAGCACAGAGACTGGCCACACATCACTAGGCAATTATTACAACTGGACGGCAGCCATAGCATCTAATAATTCTTCCGCCCTAGCAAGCGGTATTGCGCAAAATTCTATCTGCCCCAAGGGATGGAGATTGCCGATAGCCGCCAATAACAATCAATCTACCTCCGAATTCGGAGAGCTATTATATGACAGCAATATCACAACAACTAAGACGGGTACTCCAGCATTATATAAAACAGATGGTTTCAATAACATCATTTCACAACCACTATGGTTTATACTGGGTGGACGTATCGATGAAACTAGCAGGTTCGGTTATTTTAGCACCGGCGGTTACTATTGGTATAGTACAGTCTATGACAACAATGAAGCATATCACATTGGTTTTAGCGAAAGCGGCGTCTGGATGGCCCTTAATTATCATAGAGGTTGTGGCAGACCTATACGCTGCATTGCTCAATAAATATTCAACAAATAATCAAAACCTAGATTTCCCAAACTTCAAAACTCTATTTTTTGAAGCATTTGAAATCGCCCATATAATTTTTACAACTCTACGGCTCGAAAACTGGATAGTACCAGTTTGAGAGCCGCCTAGTGTTGTTAAAAATTATCTTGGCGCGCATTTCAACCGCTGAGAAAAATACGAGTTTTGAGATTTCCGCAAAGAACCTAATCTTAAATAAGCCATAATCACCGCAAAACATAATTAACCAAACCTGCTATAATATCCTTATGCAAACCTATCGTAAGCTATTTCGCAATTATTTAGAAGACAAACTAAAACTCCAAAACTATCAAAAACTCGGCATCATTTTCTTACTCGTAGTTATTTCTGGAGTTTTCGGCTGGGTATATGAGTTTATCTTTTATTATTTCAATGGCGGCATGCAAGAATGGTACATGCAGGGCGGCAATTTCCTCCCCTGGATTAATATCTACGCCATCGGTGGTTTGCTAATTCTATTTACCACCTACAAATTTAAAAAGCACCCACTACTAGTCTTTCTTATCGCCTTTTTCGCCACCGGCATTTTAGAATTAATCGCCGGCTGGCTAGTCTATACTCTAGGCCACGGCACCAGATACTGGGATTACAATACCGAAATCCTCAATTTCGGCAACATTGGTGGTTTTGTTTGTCTTAGAAGTGTTCTGTTTTTTGGTATCTCTGCACTATTCTTGATGTATGCCATCGTGCCATTTTGTATTTTTCTATCACAAAAACTCAGCCGCCGCGCCTTCCTCATTCTTGCCATCACATTGTTTAGTCTAGTTATGTTAGATGAGTTCGGCAATCTCGCCGCCAAAATCTTCGGCCTCCCCACCGCCATGGACTTCTACCGCTCCCTAGGCCTACATTATATGAACTCTTAAGAATTCAGTGTTGTAATTTTCTTGAAATCTACTGCTTCTACCGCCTTACGCAAAGCTGCTTCATTACCATAATACGTCTGTTGCCCTGGTGCATCGCTTAGCATGTGCTGTGCAAATGGAAAACACGCCACGCGTTCCAATACTGCCCCAAATTTACCCGTAGTTGCTGTTGCCGCTTCCGCCACCGCCACATCCGCCAAAGATACTTCTAGCGCCTGCTTCATTTCCTCCGGGAAGAAAGTCAAAGAAAACAAATCACCATCTGCTTCCCCTGCTAGTCGTCCATAGGCAATAGAAGTATTACCTTCTATCCACAGCCTTTGGTTTAGCGGTTTCATTTTTGCCTTCATTAAATTCGCTTGACATTTTACTTTTTTCTTCCCATCCAAGCTTTTCATATCACATACAAAATCACCTTCACACGTAGTGGTCATTACGGCGGCTTTTACATCTGGCGATTTCAGCCCATGCTTTTCATCATAAGAAATGCTATCGCTAATATAATCCATCATTACCCAACTTAGTAGTCCTGTCGCAGTGTTCTCCGCCACCAGATAATACTCCGCCCTCGCACCCCAAAACACGCTCGTATGTATCCGAAACATACTTACTATACCGTAATATTTTTCCGGCCCGCCCTCAAACACTGCAGCTTTTGCCGGCACAAAACCATCCGGCATAAATTTCTGCACCTTGCTCGGATCTGGAATTTCATAAAACAAAAATGTACAATACGGCTCCACCACGAAAGGCATTTTATTTGCCTTTTTTGTGGCACTCGTCACAATTTTTCTTTGTAACCATACCGGCAACTTCTTCAGCCTAGTTTGCATATAATGCGACGTCCCCACCGCCATTGGATCCACTAATTTTTCCACCCCTTTTGTATATTCTAATACGTTCATGCTTATATTATAGCATCTAGTTCTGTATGCACCGCTTTTTTATCTGATTTAATCAATTCTAATCTTGCCGCAATTTCTTTCTTGCCGATTGTAATCGCTCGCGCCAAGGCTGGATCATCTTTCATTTTGTCAAAGAAATCTTTGTATTTCGCAAAATCTTCTTCCGTCTTTACGCTACTCGCAATGTAGCGTGGATAATTATCAAGCGATTTATCTCCCGCCATATTTTTTACATAATCCCAATTTTGCGTTAACCATGTAAACACTTTTTCTTTACTCCGTGGATTACGATATAAATATAAGAATAGATAAAACTGGTCTTGTGGCTTTACCACTTCTGGTTGATTTAATAGTGCTATCATTTTATCTAATGCCGCCATATCTTTTGCTAAAGCCCCAGCCATCATCAAATCAAACTTTATTTCCGGATCTGCCATATTTTTATATTTTTCTATATAGCTATCAACAATTTCTGGGTCCATGTATACTTTTGCATCCAAAATATCTTCCCGAATTTCCGCATCTAGCTTACCGTAATTCTCGTTATACATTGCAGCCAACTTTTGCAAGTTTTCTTCCGTTTCCGCATAAAAATCCAATCCCAAAAGTATCGCCCTTAGTCTAATGATATTTTCATCATCTTCTTTTCGTGTGGTTAAACCAATTTCTTTAAGTTTTGGCGCCACTAGTTCCCCTACATACTTTTTAAACTTTTTTTCTTCCGCCGAACCAAACTCAAAGAAAATCTTCAAATTAGAAATAATTGCCAAAATGATATTCCATACCGCAGCCGCATTTTCATTTTTAAACTTCTGTACCAGCGGTAGTAGTGATGCACTATCCGCAAGCTCCGTTCGCGTCACTAAATCACGATCTATCAATAATCTTAGTTTTTCTTCCAAATCTAGCTTATCAAACCGCGCCAATCTCTCTTCAAATTCCGCTTCCGACAAATTCAAAATATAATGCCCAGACATATCCTCGCTAATTTCTGGTAGTGGCCAACTCTCATCTTTTAGTGGCCCATCCAGCAAAAACCTCTGCTGTTTGTCATCCGTCACCACCGGATATCCAGGCTTGTCTATAAACGCATGCATTAATTTCTTCGGATCAAAGTCTGCATAAGGTTTCAAACTTTCCCACAAATCATCCCCCACCGTATTCTGATATTTAAATCTCTCAAAATAATCCCGAATACCTTTACAAAAATCTTCCCAGCCCATTGCACGTATCAGCATCAGCATCAATCTAGCCCCCTTCGCATAGACAATCGCTGGGTCAAAAAGCGTTGCAATTTCTTCTGGATTATTTACGTCTTGGTGCACAGATTGCACATCGGTATACGCGTCTCGCCTTAATGCCGCTAGCGCATCTCCAGTAAAGAATCCTTCAAAAATCTTATACTCTGGGTGAATATAATCTACCGCGTAATATTCCATCACACTCGCAAAAGATTCATTTAACCACAAATCATCCCACCATTTCATCGTCACAAGGTCGCCAAACCATTGATGCGATAATTCATGTGCCACGGTAAGCGCCACACTTTTTTTCGTACCGAGCGTTGCATTTTTACCGACTAGAAGCATGCTCTCACGATAAGTCACTAGCCCCCAGTTTTCCATTGCCCCTGCTTCAAAATCCGGCAATGCCACCTGATCTAATTTCTTCAAAGGATATGGCACGCCAAAATTATCGTCATAAAATTCCAACGACTTCGCCGCTATTTCATTAGCAAAATCTACTGTATCTATATTTTGATTGAGTGCCGCATAAGTTGTAATTTCCACTCCATGTACATTCTTGACAGTTCTTCCATGAAACTTGCCTATCACCCAAGCCAAAAGATATGTGCTCATCCGCGGTGTCGGTTCAAAAATAGTTTTATTACTCCTCTTTTCTAATGCCGGCGTATTTGCAATTACCATATCATCAGAACCTTCCGAAGCAGAAATAGAAAGTTCAAACACCGCCTTGGCCTCTGGTTCATCTATACACGGAAACGCCTCTCTAGCATAGTGACTCTCAAATTGTGTCGCCACTATTACCTCTGTTTTACCCTTATACTCATAGGTAGAAAGGTACGCTCCCTGCATATTTTCGTTCAAATGGCCGTGATACCCTATTTCTACCGTCAAATCGCTCCTGGGCACCTTAAATACCGTCAAAACGCCATCTGTCACTTCAAATTTAGCTTTTTCGCCGTTTATCGTCACCCGGTCAACAGATAAACCCACTGCATGAAACTTAATATTTTCCGCTTTTGCAGCCCCTTCTACCTTTACTGTACCGCCAATAATTTTCGCCTTCTTGTCTATCACTAAATCTAGCGTATATTTCTCTGGTACGAAATATTTGACTAACTTTTCCATAAAAAATACCTTTCTATGGGGGGAACTAGTATTTTAACAGCATAATGAGATTTAGACCAGATTTGTTTGGCGTGATTTTTACAACTTAGCAATGAAAAAATGTTCCTAGCGAAGCGACTAAAAACATTTTTTCTTGCCCTAAGTTGTAAAAATTACAAGTCAAACAAGTCCGAGCTGTTAAAATACTAGTTCCCCCATCAAATTATTTATTAATGTAATTTTGCATTTACTGGCATTTTTGCAGACTTCAAAATCGGCTCAAGTTCTGCTTCTTCTAAGGTTTCATGCGCCAATAATTCTTCCGCCAATTTATCCAACACTGCCTTGTTAGCTTTCAACACTTCTTCCGCCCGCTTCACCGCTTCATCAGAAAGCCGCTTTATTTCCGCATCAATTAGTTCAGCAGTCTTTTCCGAGTACGGCTTACCCGTAGAAATTGTATAATACCCGGTGGCTTCACTTGGAAATACCAAATTTCTAGTACCTTCGCCCATACCTTCTTCTACGATCATAGATTTTGCCAACTCCGCCACATTCTTTAGGTCGCTCGAAGCCCCAGTCGTTACCGCATCTTTACCAAAAATCAGCTTCTCCGCTACACGGCCACCCATTGCTCGTGCCAAAATATCCTTTAATTCATAGATACTCTTATAACTTCTATCTTCTGGCGGCAAGAACCACGTCACCCCACCAGTTTGCCCACGCGGAATAATCGTCACCTTGTGCACTGGGTCACTATCCGGCAATACATGCCCTACCACAGCATGTCCCGCTTCATGATAAGCCGTAATTTTGCGCTCTTTATCGTTCATTACCTTGCTCTTGCGCTCTGGCCCAATCGCCACCCGTTCAAATGCCTCAGTTAAATCTTTATTAGAAATCGCCTTATGCCCTTCACGTGCTGCTGTAATCGCCGCTTCATTAGCGATATTAGCGAGATCCGCACCAGATGATCCAGCTGTTTTCTTCGCAAGTGCCTCTAGATCTACATTTTCCTCTACTGGCTTACCTTTGAAATGCACTTTCAAAATCTCTAGCCGATCTTTTCGTTCTGGCAATGTCACATTTACATGCCGGTCAAACCGCCCTGGGCGAAGCAGTGCCTTATCTAGCATATCTACCCGGTTGGTCGCCGCCATTACTATCACACCACTGTCATTATCAAACCCATCCATCTCCACCAAGATCTGATTTAGAGTCTGCTCATCTTCACGTCCTGCACCACCCCGCGCATCACGCTTGTGTGCCACTGCGTCAATTTCATCAATAAAGATAATAGACGGCGCGTTTTTCTTGGCCTTAGAGAATAAATCCCGCACCCGGCTCGCACCTACACCTACAAACATTTCCGCAAATTCCGACCCAGAAATAGAGAAAAACGGCACATCAGCTTCGCCCGCCACTGCGCGCGCCATCAAAGTCTTACCTGTACCAGGCTCACCTGCGAGTAGCACACCACGTGGTATTTTCGCGCCCAATTTTTCGTACTTCTTCGGACTCTTTAGAAAATCTACAATTTCCGTTAAATCTTGTTTAGCGGATTCGTTCCCCGCCACATCCTTGAAGGTCACTTTTTTCTTATCTGGTCCATACAGCCTAGCCCGCGCTTTGCCAAAACTCATAGATTGATTGTTTGCAGATTGCGCTTGCCGCATCATCCAGCTGAGGAATATTACTATCGCAATAATCGGTAGCACCGTTAATGCCACATCCAAGATAATCCCCCAAGTATTTATATTTTCCTTATACTCAATTATCGGATAAGTTTCTTGACATTTTGTTAGCTCATCTCCAGCCAAACCGTCACAATAATTAATCAACCCCTGATCATACAAAGTCCCGGCACCATCTTTTCGTGAAGTTTCTGTAGGTTTATCATTATCTTTTAGAGTAATGTCCAAAGTCTCACCCGTTACCGTAATCTTTGCGATATTTCCTTCCGGATCGTTTGCCCGCTGAATTACCTCGGAAATCGGTACCTCGGTTTTCTGCGCTCCGCCATAATTTATACTGGTAATCAAATACACTCCAAAGCATACCAAAATCAAAGTAAACAAAACGCTCCGAATCATATTAGAAGTATTTGTATTTTTGTTCGGCCGCTTTGCCGGCTTTTTTGTCATATTTTCCGCCACTATTTTATCTCCTTATCCATCTATTCTACCATAAACTACTTATTTTTTCCTGAAAATGTGCTATAATTAGAATATAGCTGGGTGTAGCACAGTTGGTAGCGCGCGACTTTTGGGAAGTCGAGGTCGCAGGTTCAAGTCCTGTCACCCAGACCATATTAAAACTATACCTTGGAGATCAAGATATAGTAAAGAAAACTCCTGACTCATCAGGAGCTTTCTTTTATCATAAAATATCCTTACATAGTAAAGCCCCGGCCTCTCGGCCGGGGTACAAATTTGTGTCTACGCTTCCCCAGAAATGGCTCGTGGTGCTATAGCCCCCATCTTTCCGCGCCAGCGAATAGACTTTCTTTGCCCTAATGAAGCCTTTTTACATTTTTCTCCAATCTCAGACAAACATTTAGCACGTTCTGCACCTTCCGCATTTACATCTACAAAGATCTTCAACGGAATATTCCGCACGCGCACGGGGTCAAGCACATCAAGTCTCGCGATGCTATCCTGGTACGCATTCACCACCAAATTCACCACGTATGGCAAACCGCAGTTATCGATAGCTTTTTCGTCAGTCGCCGAGAAAAACACTGACCCTTTTCCGTGCGAACGCCACCAAAAACACAGTTTCTCTGTGCTATCGCCGCGCTTCAGAATTTCGTTTATTATCTCATCCTGTGCGCCATCAGCAAAAGAGCAATAATTAGCCGCGACTTCCTGCCTCGGAACAAATATCTCATCCAGTATAAAGTCGGTGTTATATCCAACACATCTTTTAGTTATCATCCCGATACCTAAAATCTCATTTAGCGAGCTAAGCTCCGCCAGTGTCATAATACGGCCCCACAACCTAGGATTTACAATTAGCCTATAACGTTGTTTACGGTCTACTGCGCAATAATATTCATTGATCATCATTACTGCCATCACCATCCTTCTCTTTGTATTTAAGAATCTTATCTCGCTAAACCCAAAAACGCTCCACTATTAATCACGCGGCTTTTTCGGCTATTACAGCCATTTTTTACACCTCTTTCTCCTAATTGTAAAATACATAAGACGGAATAATCCACCTTACACAAAATAATTATATCACCCCTGTCGCGATTGTCAAACTCGCTCTTTATCAATTCGTCGGCCAATCGACCTGCGTGAGACTTCCTACCAATCCAAGGTTTCAAATCCAACATATATAGGTAAAAATATGCTATAATAACCTAGTATCAGGTATTGTGTTTATTCTAGGTACATTATCCCATAATCATTATTTCTGGGTGTGGCGCAGTTGGTAGCGCGCAGCGTTCGGGACGCTGAGGTCGTCGGTTCAAGTCCGATCACCCAGACCATTTTCGTATCGGGGGTTGGCGCAGCGGTAGCGCGCACGTCTGGGGGACGTGAGGTCGCCAGTTCGATCCTGGTACCCCCGACCAAATGAGGAACTGAGAGAAAACAAAGTTTACTTTGTTTTCCGAAGTGACGAAATTTGGTATATTTTTTGTGAAACAAAAAAATAGTCCATTGCGAGACAACGCCCCGTGGTATGAATACCAAACAAGGAGTTGAAAGAAAATAAGGTATTATTCTTAGAGGTTCAGTCACCCCGCCATCATCGAGCAACGCAACGGATAGGCCACCCACTACATCTGTTGTCGCTACGGGCTGGATAGGTATCGGTACTATTGAAGCGCAGGAAGTAAGCGTTGATGCTACTACTAACTGTGCTAGACCAGTAGACGCCAATGATGCCGGGATTATACAGGGTGTTGCCACTGATGCCGCCAGCCCTTACAAAATAATATGGGTCAGAACGTAGTTTATTAAAGCCGCCAGCCTTATAGCCTACAGATTCATTGCCAGCAGATAAGTTTGAGGTGATGCCAGCCTTATAAAGCATTCTGCCAAATTCGTTATATTCGTTATCTTTTTGAGAGGCATTAGGAAGTCTCCAGCCTCTAGGACAAATGGAATTGGATGCAATTTCTTCAGCCGTACTGCCTATATTGGTGGAATTATTGGAAGCTATAGCTGCAGTCCAGTTATAATAGTTACCGGCAAAGTAACGTTTACATTCAGCTTCTGTATGGCTAGCATCTTTACAAGCTTGAAGAGAAGTGTATCTAGTATCATTGCCAGTAGTGTTAGAAGTATAGTAGTAAGTATCGCCGCCTTCAGCTGAATACGGAGTAGTATAGTTATCAGTTGGCCAAGCTGGAGAGACAGTAGGATAATTAGCATTATTTGGATAAGTGATTTTAGTATTAGAAGTAATAGCAGTAGACACTGGAGTCCAAGTCCATACACCGCCACTTCCGGTATAGCCATTTGCGTAGATACCACTGCCAGATGCTGTTGTGCTGATATCTGTGTTTTCCGATGTTAATGCTGCTACGCCTGTGCCACCAATATCTAGATCCAGGTTACTAGTCATCCAGCATTTACCATCATCTAGCTTTGCTACCCAGTATAGCTTATTATCTCTAGTATCTACTAGTTGTGTGGCAGTAGTTTCACCTGTTTTAGTAACAGAATTACATATTTCACTAGACATATCTTGCATAGCATAGTAGGAGCCTTTACTGTCTTGATATACTTTTTGTTTACCATTTAGAGCAAAGGCAGCATCTATATCATTAATAGTACTTGGCGCATTAGTATTGGGATGAGTGAGAATATATTTTACTTTACCTTCATACGTACCAGCAGGCTGTACTGAACTAGCATAGATATCGTAAGTAGTAGTGAAGTATGAACCAGTAACATCAGGGTTAGCATCCATATCCATATTAGTACTAGAAGGACGTGAAGCTACTAATGTATAGACATTAGGTATTACATTATAGCTATTATAGCCATTGTTAATAGTAGGTGGAGTAACATCTGCTCCTCCTGCTCCGGTACCAGTACCAGCAGTTAGTTTCATACCCCATGAAGAGATAGTATTACCGCTACTATATACTCCAGTCTTAATATTATAATCACTGCTTAATCCATTTACCACTAAGTCTGTATTACCATCTATATTATTACTGCTACCTATGGCATAGATATTATAGCCATTATTATCATTACAGAATACTCCTACTTTAGTAGTACCAATATTCTCTCTATGTAAACCACTACCCTCTAAGGTGATATTATGAGGGGTTAATTCTGTAGCGCTAAGAGTGCAAGAGACATTAAGGGTGAGAGAAATGTTATCTACTTTGGTAATATCTCCAGAGGTATTGCCCTCTGCAGAGCTATGTGGCAAAGATAAGAATAATGTGGAAATGATAACTAGTGGGGTAGAAACTAGAAGGGTATTACGGAAAACTTTGTAGAAGAATTCCGTATAACTATTTGTTTTATTTACTTCACTCATTTTACCTCACTTTTGGCTTGATTTTGTATTATATGTATCTTTTAGCGGGTGGCACTCAATATTCTATCGCAGGGCCTCCGGAGCCTGGCAAGGCGAGGATGAGCGCCAGCCGCCCGTGGCGACGGGCCGGCTGGACGCAGCCCAAGATAGAATATGAGTGACAGGACCCGCTATTATTAGATATATTAATTTACTAATTCTTTGTGGTGCTACTTGTAAACGGGGTAGTCATACAAAAATGGCACCGCAAGGGGTGCTAATTACTAATTACTTAACCAGACTTTAACATCTCACTAAGCAACAGTATCCTTACGATGCCAACATTGTTGCATAGCGATTCAATAAAAATCGTCTAGTTAATATAATTAGTAATTAGCACTTTAATTATACCACACCAAATTTTTTCCGCCACCCAAAAAAACGCAACAAAAAACACAAAGAACATCATAAAATCACACGCCAGAAAGCTAAACTCTACAACCTGCTATCTTGCATATAAATATAGCGATAATCGTCAAAGTCAAATCCACCTTCAGCAAACTTCTCTCGTATTTCACTTAAAGCCTCACTCGGCAGCTCCTTAGATCTTCCACTTATCACTAAACACAGATTATCAGCACACTTCTTAGGATATTTATATTCCACTTTCACTGCATTACATGTCATTCTGGTCGCCACCTCACCACACAACGAAATATTCACCGGCAAAATCGACTTCACCTTATACTTCTCCACCACCTCCTTCGCCCCATTCTTCTCCTGAATTGGCGAAATCTCTGGCCACCACTCTTCCCCATCACTATCGTAATTATTTAGCCTCAGTAGCACCTCTAGTGAATCCTGATTCTCCTTCTTTTCGTAAAAATTCCAATCACCATCCGTAGGCTCCATATATAAATACAGTCCTGCTGTCTTATTTTTTTCCAAATCAAAATCCACCGTCACCTCATTAAAGCCTTCTCTAGTAACAATCGCTGTGTAATGCCCTGGTTCCATTTCATATATGGCATTACGATATTCTTCACCATTTATCATTACGCTTGCATCAACCGGCGCCACTAGTATATCCAAAAATGCCAATCGCGTCACATTTTTTACCAACGGCACTATCACCAAAAATATCACCAACACCATAGCAATAATTGCTGCAAATAATACCGCCGCACCTACATATATTTTCTGCATATATTTATCTTGCATATTTCCTCCTTTCTAGCTCGCCTCTCCATCACAAAATTCTGGTACCTTTATTTCGTAATCGCTCGGTTCAAAATCCAAAGACTTAATCCATTTCTCTACTTCCGCCCGTGCAGCATTCATAATTCCAGTATCCCCACAAGAACTCACTCTCACATTTAAATACTCCTGCCCCTCATCGTCATATTCTGCCGTTACCGTTACAAATTTCCCACTATCCAATCTAAAATAATATGGCAATTTAAATTCAAAAGTAGATACCCTAGTAGTAGCTCGTTGGCCAACGCAGTTAGTTTCTGGATGTTTCATCTGCGCCGGCAGCGGGCAAGCCACTCTCGGAGGTTCATAAAATCCTTTACCATTTGCTAGCCCAAACGATACTTCATAAGTCGCCTTATATTCATCTAGGTCCATCAAAAACTTATATAGCACCACACCATCTTCTTCCTGCCTTTCAAAAGAAGCCGGGCGAATTAAAGCTTTAATTCCAACTATATCTTTGTATTCTTCATTAGCTTTTAAACTCTCCCCCACATATTTCTCTAGGTCGTCAATTTCTTGGTCTGTCATGCCAGTATTTATTTGGTCCACATTATATAGTTCTATTGGCTTTCTCAAAGTTAGCACCCTAATCACTGTAATTATTAAAATTAAAGCAAAGCACGCTAAAACCGTTATTAATATATTTTTGATATTTTTATTATCACCCATATTTACCTCTTATTTTTTAAACCTATATGCTCTAAATGTACCGCTATTTTCATAAAAGTCGCCAATCTCGCCCGTCCGGTCGCAGTTAGAAGCCGAAGCGATATATGGTTGCCCATTTATTTCCACATACATTTCCACGTGACCATTACTAATTCTAATATCACCAGGTTGCAATACACCCAACTTATTTTCTACTTCCACGTATTTTTCCGGATGCGCCAACATGTAATCTTCTAGCGTACTCACCATACAACAATCATAATCTTTGTCCGCTCCAGAATAACGCATCACCGTAGTTACAAACACATCACAGCTTGTGCCAGTCTCTACACATTGATCACCCCAGCCACTAAATCCTACTTCTTGCAAAGCTTTTGCATAAGCTGGAGTTGGGTTAAATGGTCCATGGCCATGTTCTGGCCAAGCCAACGCTATCGCTGTGGCATTTAAATCACCGTTTCCACCAGCAGAACAGAAATCACCGCCACCCTGTCTATCTATCGCTTTACTTACATAATCCCAAATATCACCCGGATCAGTATGATCGTTATCCGGTGCATGCATATGCCCTAATACACCTTTATACTCCAAGAACTCTTTGTCATTTAGCCTTTTTGTACCATCCGTCCAGCTTACCGATGACGTCAAAGGAATGCCAGTTTCTTCAGAAATCGCCCTTAGCACCTTAGCCAAATAATCCCAATCTTCATCTTTAAAATTATGCAAATTCGCCTCTTCCGAATATCCTGGACTACCCGGCTCACTATAACCTACAATTTCTATCTGAATTGGTCCAGATTTATCATGACTTGCAATCGCTAAGGCCGGCTGGTAAATTGAGAAATGCTGCGAAACAGTTTTCTTCCTCGGGTCTAAGGTAAAGTGTGCCGGATATTTATTGTCACCATACGCCGCAAAGCCATTCGTATTACCCTCCGTACTGTGTAAGAGGATTTTGTTCGGCTTACCATCACTTGTAATATAACTCCCTACTGGGTTTACTGGCTCTTTCAAATCATTCCGGCCCGTCACATCTTCACGAATTAAGCCTGAAATAGAGCCCTCTGCTAGCCAGCCATCTTCCCATTTCACGCCCGTACTAGTTGGATTACAACAAATACCAGCTCCACCATGATAATTCCCAAACTTTTTCACGATCGCCTGACCTTCCGGAGAATCTATGTATTCTTGCAAAGCGTCTATGGATTTTTTCATTCCTTCAATTGTGCTATATCCAGCACCATTTGGATCGCCCTGCACCCAAAGCGGACCCAAGGTTTCTAGATACTTTTTTGGATCAGTAATACCACGAATTGGCTCATACCAATCACTAGCTAGTGTTTGTCCATACTGGGCAAAACCTTCGCCTAAATTTTTACCCTGAATAGTTGCTCCGCCCTTATAAGCATGGCTGGGGTCGCAACCATTGCCCCAAAAGTTATTAGTCCCACATACAGAGTTAGGATCTTCATATTTCATTTGAACGATAATGGCTATCCACGGCACATTAATCGCTTCGCCTAATTGATAAGACAAATCACCGTAATTTTCTAGCAATTTTTTCATATCGTCTTTATTGCCATCGCCCCACATCGCAGACCACTCTGAATAATCATCCACGGCAAAAACAGACTTATCTGCATTCTTCGCCGCATATACTGCCGAATAATCTACATCCCCACTAGTACTAGGGCCAGATGATGTACTTACCCGCATATTTGTTACCTCATTTACTGCGTCACGTACCATCTCTGCAAATTTTTCTGAACCTTCTGTAGTAGGGTGGATATTGTCAGACTCCATATACCTTCCTGGGTCAGATGAAGCGATCTCATACCAATCCATGTACGAAAGATTATCGTATTCTTCCACCGCCCGCTTCACTACTTCATTGGTGCTATTCATTTGTTGCGTGGCAAACCCATTCGCGTAATAAATTGTTGTCAGGATAATCTTCAAATCTTTGCCTTTTGTGGCATCTAGTAACTTGTTTATATCTTCATTCGTTACTCCACCATTACTACCTAGTGCAAAGACCAATATCTTTTGGTCACCCATATCTTTGATCCGGTCTACACCGCTTACCAAACCCGGTTCATTCTGCGCAAACCAAATACTAGACTGCGCATTTATTGTAATATTTGGCAATTCTTTTTTGATGTAAGATTCGCTCAGTACCGTATCCGAATCGCCAATCATATATACATCGCTGCCATCTGAATTGCCGGTACCAGTGGATTCCACGCAATCATCTGCCTCTGGGTCATAAAAATAAGAATGATCTAAGCTAGCCGCCCATAAATTTTCTTGGCTTAATGCCATTACAGGGGTAGCCAAATTAATTAAAGAGTAAAAAATGGCGGTCATCAGCACCAAAAACCTACCACCTTTTTTTCTATTTTTCAGCAAAATAGAACCCATGCCTTAATTATAGCACATTTTCCCCATTTTTTCAAGAGTAAAAACAGCCTCCGCCTCAGTTGCGACCTAATTCTCAGACACATTTATTGTTATCAGCCCCATTTCACCTTCGCTCTCTGCTAAGACATATATTTTGCCTTGTCGCGTTAGCAAATCAAATCCAAAGAACACACTCATTCTGTCCGACCCATCTCTCTCATCATACAGATTCATATTCCACCCCATCGCTTTTTGCAAGGTATTCTTCACTTCATCAAATTTTCGCCCTTCCGCAATATAATTTGCGCAAACCGAAATCCGATATTTTGCCGCATTCTGCCTCGCCTCCTCTACCCCATCTTTAACTTCATTAGTCTCTTTTGTCCATTCATTCTGCAAATCGGAGTAATCAGTGGTGTCGTCTATAGCCGCAATCACATCAATCACTGCTCCGCCAAGATCCATAAATTTGCCATACAAATCAAATAATGAATCTAAATTCACCTCGAAACATCCTTGTCCTAAATCTTGATAAAGTCCGTCAAAATCAAACTTGCCCGCAACGTCTATCAATTTTTCAAATTCAGCAGATGTAATCCCTATTTCGTATTTTTTACTATATTCTATATTAGAATTTGCCACAGCAAAAGCTACCAAATTATACATTTCTGCCATATCGTCTGCAAAAATAAACTCACCGTTATCTTTTCCAGACTGCAGAATATGCCATTCATTATTCGTATCTCTGCCCAAAACACTAACCGATACGCCATCACCTCCATCATAACTTAGTTTACTCCCCCGATATTCATCTACTGCAAAATACAGATATTCTGTTGCTGCAGGATTAATCGAATATTCCTTAGTACACAAATCCGTACATTGCAATTCCTCACTTTTTGGCAAGGTATATTGTTTTCCCCTCCGTGTTTCTCTATAATTCATCAACTTACCGCCATATTCTCCAGTCAAGTTTTTCTCTGCCAAATTTATCATTACTTTCCGAAAGTTATCTTCTCCAGCGTGATTATACAAATAATTCAACGCATCACCATAATAAGTTGCATCCATTATAATAGTTTTCGCGTCCGGCACCACTTCATAATAATTCTCCAGAAACGCTACCGCCGGATACCCCAAAAAACCTGGCGCAACGCCACTAATCTTTACACTAGTCGCATCATTAAGATAGCTATATTGGTAATGATTATCATTTATCAAATTACCAGGCGGCTGATTGAGTAAAACATTTATTGCCATCCAGTTTGGCGTTGTTTCGTCAATAAAGTCATCATCATTACCAATACCGCCATAATTATCATAACTATAAGTCGCTACATAGTGATGCCCTAATTCATGCGCCGTCACAATAGCCAAGCTTTCAGAATCCACATTTTCTGGTAATATATGGACAAATGGATAACTAGGCGCAGAATCATAAAGTCTAGCGGTTTCTTCACCAAAAATACTACCCAATCTTATTAAGATACTATTACCATATTCCGCAAATCTTCTCCCGGCATACGTAGCAAGAATATTGCTACCTTCCTTATATGGATTAGCCACATATACCGGCATCGCAGTTTCCAAAACACTCGCGCCAAAAAAATCCGAATCGTTTTTTTCCACACCAGAAGCTACCAAAACAGACTTTATCTTTATTGCGGTCGTCACATCGGTATTATAATTTGTAAATTTCTCATACTTATATTCCAATCCCAAATTCTCTTCATATCCAACAATTATTTCTTCCAGCATTTCTGCTAACTCTTCTGCTTTTTTATCCGAAATCGCATCATCGCCAGTATCCGTATAAAACACTACAAAATGACCTTTCGAGGAAAGTTTAGCCTTATTTAAGACCGTCACCGACGATGCATAGGCAGATGCGTTCTGCGTTAGAAGCCCTGGCGATTGCTGCTTGGAAATATTAGAACTCGCGTCAACTCCAAAATCAATGTTCTTGAAAAAGTATGGAGCCAACTCTTCTTCTAATTCTTCAAACGTATAATCCTCTAAATGCTCCGAGATATACTTTAAATTATTCAAAGGCTCCGAAAGTGAAATTCTTTTTTGATTATGTTGCTCTTCTATGACTATATCAGATATCGCATCGGCGACCTTTGACGAAATCACCATGAAAGATAGCAACATTAATGGCATTATCACCAACATCCGCCATATTCCACCACCAATCAGCTTACCAATAATTCTACCTGGCTTCCACTTCTCACGATAACCCCTTAAAAACCACCGCAGAATTCCCCACATTATATTCGCATATAAAATCACTAGGCTCACAAAGAAAATAATTTCACCATTTTCAATCTTGGCAGCGTATGTCCCATCTGCATACGCTGCCGAAAGCCCGCCCACCTTGATTAAGCTCGCTCCTACCGTTACGCCGACTATCGAAACCGCATAAACCAAAAATCTCACAAATTTTATCCAACCCTTTTCTTTTTGTGACGAAATTCCCTTCTGTGGCTTCTCGACTTCATCTTGCCGTTTCTGCGACGCAATTTTTCTCATACTTACTCGCAATACACTTCACCCAAAAACTCAGTACAATCACCGCTACCAGAATTATAATTCAACGCATAAGTCTCTGAGATTAAATCGTAAAGTTTGTCAAATTCAGAATACAGCTTCGATGTGTCATCCATATTCAATGGATACAAACTTTTCACATCCGGCTTGTTAGCCGATATCCAATCTTTACGTTCTGTATCCGCGTTATTTTTTATGTCATACTTCTCGCCAAAATAGCCCGGGGAATTACGCCAATCTTGATAGGCATGTGCAGCCGTTAAATACTTTTCTAGCCATCCCTCACCATAGGTCTTCAGCGTATCATTACCAGATTCAATTAGCTTGTTCGCTGCAGCCGTAATCTCGGCATCACTAGAAGAATAAGACAAATCTTCCACTGCCACTACAAACTCATGACGCGCTTTATACGCCGCCAGCTTAGTCATTAATTCGTCATAATTTGGGCTCATCGAATCGTAAACTGATTTAAATTTTTCAAACTGCAACTTGATCTCTTCATTTCGTTTTACCCCATCAGTATTTCCTAAATCATTCACTAAGTTGCTAGTCTCCGCACTAAACACCTCCGCACAACCATTGATGTATTCGTTATAAGATTTTACGGAAGTATAATCCGAGTCTACATAATCCACCACATATTCACAATCATAACTTTGATAAATATCGTAGATTTTGGCTGTAGCTCCTTCACTGTATTATAAGCCGTAGAATAGTCCACCCTAAATACCATTGGCAAAACTATTGCTAACACTATACCCATCACCGCCAATGCCGAAATAATTGAAACAATCATAATAATACGTTTCTTCTTCGCCGGATCCATGGGCTGCTTAGGCGGTCGCATCATCTGTTGTGGATATGGTTGACCCATATTCAGCCCCATTTGCCCCATTTGCCCCATTTGCCCCATTTGCCCCATTTGCATATTCGGTTGCATGTTTGGCGACATATTTTGCGGATTATTCATCCCGCCATTAAAATTATTATTGTCCATTATTGTTATTCCCACCCATATTGTTTTGATTGTTATTCATATTGTTACCGCCATTCATGTTCCCATTCATCCCATTATTCATATCGTTCATATTATTATTCATCCCCATACCATTACCCATATTATTCATGTTGTTCATACCGTTCATATTATTCATGCCCATACCATTGTTCATTGGCATACCATAGCCATTGTTCATCGGCTGGTTGTATCCCATTGGCTGACCATAATTATTCATTGGCTGATTATAATTCGACATCGGCTCCGCTACTGCATAACCTTTACGCGCCAATCCCGCATCGCCTTGTGATAGAATTGTAATCCCCTCCACTAACCCCCAAATTGCGCTTGCCGACATAGATAATCCCGCCACCGCTGTCAAAATTGTAAACAGCCAAGCCATCTGTATCAACATTGTAAAACTTAGCACGTTCGGTAATATTGCTGCTGCTAAAATTTCCACTAATACACCGCCCGACATCATGCAAACATGCGCAATACCTTTTCCTTTTTCTCCAAGATACCAGTTATGCGCGCCAAACGCTCCCAAAAATATCCCAAGCAGCCCTGCCGTAGTTGCTGATTTTGTATTTTGATACATATGACCTCCATAGGTTTTAATTGTTTATTATTCGCCTACGGGCTTAATTAAAAAAGCGACCACGTATGCGTGTTCGCGAAAACATTACCGATTCGACTATATTAAGTGTCCAATCAGCACACAACGTGGCCGCATTTATACACTCAATACGTCGAACGGTTTTTACAAAAATAACCGAATCGTTATTTGTAATGTTTTCGCAATTTAATTATAGCACAAAAACTTTGAAGTCAACATATATTATTCAAACACCGGCAAATCATCCGGAAATGGGTCAAAATCACTTTCACCAAAATCATCAAAATCGTCTTCCTTAAAATCCGTGAATCCATCGCCGTCTTCGTCCTTGTAACCCGCTGAACCATACGGATTATATCCTAGCTCTATTAAAAACCTAGACGGCATATTATAGTTTCGGCTACCGTACGCATACCTACTCGCCGCATAGGTTAAAAATAGCCTTCGCATTGCCCGCGTCATCCCTACATACGCTAGCCGCCGCTCTTCTTCTAGCGAAGCTTCATCTTCTGCTCGCCCACTAGGGAACAACCCGTCTTCCATCCCCACCATAAACACCACTGGAAATTCCAACCCCTTCGCCGCGTGCATGGTCATTAATGTCACCGAATTTTTCTCGCTACTTTCGTCCGCACTAGACATTAGGCTTGCATCCGCCAAAAAATCTTCCAAATTTTCGTACGCCGCCGCGTTAGCTGCCAATACTTCCAGGTTTCCCATTCTCTCTTCCGAGCTTGGTGTGCCGTCGTCCGTCAAAGCTTTAAAGTCAAAATACTCCACAATTTTTTTTACTATTTCGCCTGGATTATCGCTTGGAGATACTTTTTTAATAAAATTAACTAGCCTCGCGAACCCATTTTTTGCCCTCGCCGCAGTCAAAGCTTCCAAGATATCCGGATTTTTTAATGGTTCTACATCTGGCAAAGCATCCACCGCCATCAAGATTTTATTTAGCGACGCTTCACCCACACCAGAAAGCACATTTTTCACCACCCGCTCCAAACTCACCTTATCTCGCTGACTCACAATCAGCTTCAAAATCGCTAGCACATCCTTCACTTCCTTGCGATCGTAAAATCTTACCCCGCCCACAATTTTGTACGGAATATGGTTATTAATAAACGCTTTCTCAAAAGTGTACGACTGCGCGTTGGTACGATACAGCACCGCAAAATCACTAAAATCCGGATACTCCCGCTGCATATTCATAATTTTTAGCGCCACATAGTTCGCCTCTTCCGTTTCATCACGCAAAGATTCTATTTCTACCGGTGCACCTTTCCCAGCTTCCGTAAACAAAGTTTTATCCGTGCGCGTTTTATTCTCATTGATAATTTTTTGCGACGCTTCCAAGATATTCCCCGTAGAACGATAGTTTTGTTCCAACTTTATCACCTTCGCCCCCGGAAAATCTCGTTCAAAATTCAAAATATTTGTAAAATCCGCCCCTCGCCAGCTATAAATAGACTGCCAATCATCCCCCACCACACAAATATTTTTCTTTTGGCCCACTAACAATTTCACTATATTATATTGCACCGCATTGGTATCCTGATATTCGTCTATCAAAATATGCTTAAATTTTTCCTGCCATTTTTTACGCACTTCCGGGTGATTTTGCAAAAGTTCTAGCTCCTTCAAAAGTAAATCATCAAAATCTAGCGCCCCGGCCTTAGTCTTTTCTTTTTCATATGCTTCAAACACTTTTGCAATATGTTTTTGATTGGGATACAGCGCACCAGCTGCATAATCTTCTGGCCCATTACCTTGATTTTTCTCACCTGAAATAATAGCTTGGATAGATTTTGGCTTCAAATTTTTATTGTCGCTTAATTTTAAATTTTTCAAAATCCGCTTAATCAAAGAAACCTGATCATCTGTATCATAAATCACAAAATTTTTATCCAGCCCCGCGGCCTCCGCTTCTATCCGCAATATTCTGACCGCAATCCCGTGAAACGTCCCCATATAAGGCATGAAAGAGCGAGGTGGCGGCGTAGCAACTAAACCTGTCTTTTCGGAATCATAAAATTGATTTGATTTTTCAACACGTATATTCCTGACGGTCCCGACAGGTTCGTCCCGTAGGGACGGTTCTGCCGGCGACCCAGTGTATGACGTGCTTAAAAAATCAAGTCCCGATGACGAAAAGACAGGTTTAGTTGCTTGCACGAGCGACCACAACCTAGTCCTCATCTCTTTCGCTGCCTTATTGGTAAACGTTACGGCCAGAATATTGCTCGGCTGCACTCCGTGGGCTATCAAATTTGCAATCCTATGCGTTAAAGTTTTAGTTTTTCCAGACCCCGCCCCCGCTAAAATTAATAGCGGTCCATTTAAAGTCTCTACCGCTTCCCTCTGCGCCGGGTTCAAACCTCCAAGTATCGTATCCATCACTTAATTATATCATGGCCTCATTGAATAATTCACTGCAATCGAGGAACATAAATTATACAAAACTCTTTTCAAATTATTCATCCCATGATATAATCCTAAACATGAAAAAGCCTAAGACCTACCAACAAGTTATCGGTGAAACTATTGAGCACATGCGTCTCAAAAAAGATTGGACCCAAGACGACCTCGCCAAGGCCGTAGGCTCTTCCCAATCTGCCATTCACCGTATCGAAAAGGGCGGTCAAAACATTTCTTTAGAGATGATTAAAAAACTTTCCGAAGCCTTAGGCAACCAAATTCTCTCTATTAACGATTCCGTTTCACAAAGTTTTCGTATTCGTGGCGGCAAAGAACTCTCTGGTGAAATTACTATTAATACTTCCAAAAACGCCGCAGTTGGCCTACTTTGCGCTGCACTATTGAACGAAGGTCGCACCGTACTCCATCGCGTAGCCCGTATCGAAGAAGTTTTTCGCATTATTGAAGTTTTAGAGTCTATTGGTGTTAAGTGCCGCTGGCAAAACCGCCACCGCGACCTAGAAATTATATCACCCCGCGAATTAAAATTAGACGAAATGGATATCGAAGCCGCCCGCCGCACCCGCTCTATTATCATGTTCTTGGGCCCGCTTCTTCACCGCTACAGCAAATTCACTTTGCCTTACGCTGGCGGCTGTTCACTTGGTACCCGCACCGTAGAGCCTCACCTTAAAGCTCTGGAAACTTTCGGCCTCAAAGTAGATGCCGAATGCCATAGTGGCTTCTATGAAGTAGAGGTAGATCAAGATATTTTGCATAACAAAGAAAACCGCTACATTGTACTCACCGAACGTGGCGATACCGTCACTGAAAATGTTCTCATGGCTGCCGCCCTCTTTCCTGGTAAAACCACTATTATCGGCGCTTCGCCTAACTATATGGTACAAGATGTTTGTTTCTTCCTTGAAAAACTCGGCGTTAAAATTACCGGCATCGGCACCACCACTCTCACCATTCATGGTCGCCCACGGATAGACGCCGACATAGATTATCACCTTTCCGAAGACCCTATCGAAGCTATGTCGTTTATCGCCGCTGCACTTGTTACTAATTCCGAAATCACCCTGCTTCGCGCGCCTATCGAGTTTCTCGAAATCGAACTCGAAGTCTTAAAAAACATGCACGCCAAATTTGAAAAATCTGCTGAATATCTCTCTATGAACGGCCGCACTCGCCTGGTAGACCTCGCCATCAAAAAATCCAAACTCATTGCCCCAGTAGACAAAATCCATCCTATGCCATTCCCTGGCCTCAATATCGATAACCTACCATTTTTCTCTGTAATTGCCGCTGTTGCCGAAGGCCGCACCCTTATCCACGACTGGGTTTTTGAAAACCGCGCCGTTTATACTACCGAGCTCGCCAATCTCAACGTCAAAGTAGAACTTTTAGACGCCCACCGCGTTTATATTGAAGGTCCTACCAACTGGCGCCCAGCCGAACTAGTGGCTCCGCAAGCTCTTCGCCCCGCCGTAGTAATCTTAATCGGCATGCTGGCCGCGCCTGGCACTTCCATTCTACGTAACGTCTACCCAATTAATCGCGGCTACCAAGATTTCGCCGCCCGCCTTCGTCACCTTGGTGCCGATATCGTACCACTTACCGGTATTTAATTCTTTTTAATTGCTTCTAGTCCTGGTAATTTTTTGCCTGCCAAAAGCTCTAATGCTGCCCCGCCGCCAGTAGATACCAAGGAATATCTTAAGCCAGGGTGATCCTTCATCAAATTCTCTACAAATCCCGTTGTATCACCACCGCAAATCACCGTTTCAGCATCTTCTTTCTCGCCAATCATTTCCGCCGCTATAGTAGATGCCGTAGCATAAGCCGGGTCTTCTGTCTTACCGAGCAGTCCATTCCAAATTATCGTCTTCGCGTCCGTAATAAAACCAGCAATTTTTGTCATAGACAACGGCCCTACGTCTAGCTTCGCACCACTGCTATCTTCATCAAAATCCTCCGCTACATAGATATTATCGCCACCTTTATATCCATCCGCCGCAATTTTGCCACCCACCACTATTCGGTCGGCCTTTTTCGTAAACTTCTCAATTAACGGCTCTTTATCTTCTACTTTAGATCCACCAATAATTAGCAGTACCGGCTTTTCTGGATTCAGAGCCACCTTTTCCAAATTCGAAACTTCCTTTTCTAATAAAAGCCCCATATACACCGGCAAAAATTCTGCCACCGCATCAGTTGACGCGTGCGCCCTATGTACCACCGCAAATCCATCCTGCACGTAAATTTCCGCGCCCATGGCGTCAATAATCTTTTTGATAAATTCTGCCGAATTTCCTTCTTCACCCGGGTCAAACCGCAAATTTTCTAGCAGCAGTATTTCGCCATTTTTCATTTCGGCTACTGCTTTTTCTACCACCGTTCCACTTGCATCCTTCACGAATTTCACATTAGGTAGCATTTTACCAAGCGCCTTTGCCGCCACACCTAACGACAATTTTTCATCTTTTCCTTCTGGCCGGCCCAAATGCGAAAGTAAAATTATTTTACCGGCCCCAGCTTCACGTAGATATTCCAAAGTCGGCAAACTCGCCCGTATCCTAAGATCATCCGTAATCTTGCCATCACTATCTAACGGTACATTATAATCCACCCGCACCAGCACGGTCTTGTCTTTTACATCTACATCACGAATCGTTTGATATTTCATTTTTCTCCTTACCACCCATCCCTGTTACACTATATATTATATATACCGCACTTTTATCGTATCTGTACCAATTTTATCTTTATCACCAGACACAATTACCGCCAAAAGCTCTTCCTCATCATCTTTGGTATGCAAATATTCCGAATCTTTCAATTCTTTAGCCAAATCAAATCCAAAATCTGGAGAATATGGCCGCACAAATGCCGAATTTGCATATATTAATGCCAATTGATTTGCTGCGCGAATATTTTCGGTTACTGTAATGATAGGCACATTTGGCCGCTGCGCCGCCATCGTCATAGCCGTAAGCCCAGATGCCGTCTGACACACTATCGTATCCGCATCAATATTTTCCGCCAATCGTGCCGCAGCATTAGAAATCGCATCATAAATCCGCTCTTTCGTTACTGGTGGTCGCGAAATTGGTGCCAAACGCGAATGATTCTGCGTGTACAAAATCACCTTTTTCATCGCTTT
>JAFOJO010000019.1 GCA_017421325.1 Candidatus Saccharimonadota bacterium | reverse complement strand
TTCAGATAGATTAGAAAAACGAGGAATTAAAATTCGTCATACTAGATTAGGTAGACCAAATGACAATGCTCATATAGAAAGATTTAATAGGACTTTGCAAGAGGAATGCACTGGCAACTATTATTTAGAGAGTGAATCTCTGAAAGCAATGGACGATAAAATATTGTCATATGTTGACTTTTACAACTATCATCGTATACACTTAGGGATAAGTTATAGAACTCCTAGCCAGATGTTGCAAAAGTAGTGAAAGTTGTATGTTATGGTGGTTGCATCGATTATGCTATAATTAAATTGCTCGTGCTATACTTCGGTCACCAGCACAGAGAAAAGTTAAAAGCTGCGTAGGCATTTGTCATTTGGCCTCGTAGCCAAGAGCCAATAAAAGGCTCGCATAAATGGCTCTAATAAATTTAATTTAAAGGAGTCTTTTATGAAAAATATTAACAAAAACAAAACCGAGCAAGTAGAGGTAATGGCGCTCTTCGGGTACGAAATGACCCCTTGCCAACCGCTGACATTTCGGCGGCGCGGGGAAAGCGAAACCGAAGTAACGGAGCTTTTACGCACGCAAATTCGTTTTGCGGGCGGGGTGGCTCTACATATCTTTGACGTGCTCGTTGGTCGGGAAAGGGTACAGCTGGAGTTTAATTCCCGCGATCTATCCTGGCACCTCACACAATAAAAAATGGCCCGCAAGGGCTATTTTTTAAGGAAGATTTATTGTACTTATGAAAAGCCCCGGCTGGTGCCGGGGTGAGAGTTGGGCTATTTACTTGAACTAATATAACGGAGACAATTTTTAATGTTGTCAGAGGCAAAGCGTGGGCGGAAGTAGTAGACACTGTCGTCTGTGGCTTTTGCACAGAGAATTCTTTTGGTGTTAGCTGTTCCCTCCCACCAGAAACCGGTTTTTCGTTCGAAATGGCGACCACTGATCTTTTTGATGGATACGATTGGTGGAGATTTAGTAGGCTTTTCTTCTATTTCTCCATCTGAATTAATGATGGTATAGCCAACTATACAAATGGTGTATTCGGGCGGTATCCTCAGCTTTTTTCTCTTATTGATGAAATCCACAAAAAGATCGTAGAATTCTGTTAGGTAACAAAAGCTCCCAAAGTAAATATCCCAATTTGTTAAAATTGCCTGTTTTTTAGATCGTTGCATTATTATCACCCCCTTCAGTTTTTAGGACGATCTGAGGCTAACGAGTTCGAAAACTCTCTTTGATTATGACACAAGTATTTTAATAAGTCAATATTTGGGGAATGTTTTGAATAATAGCGCAAGTTTTTTGATGGTTTTGTTGTGATATAATGAGAGTTATGCAGGATTTGGCGAAGAGATTGGAGATTTTGGAGGCGGATTTTTTGAAGGTGTATGAGAAATTGGAAATTGCGAAAAAATTGCAGAAAATTACAGATTTAGAAAAAGAAGTGGCGGATCCAGATATTTGGAAAAACGTAGAAGAAGCTACGGCGAAAAACCAAGAACTTGCAAAATTGCAGACTGAAACTGGGCCGTATGAACTACTAAAAGCGCAAATTAATGATTTGAAGGAATTGATGGTGCTATCTGACGAGGAGATGAAGGATGAATTTGCCGAGCAAATTACGGCGATGGAAGATAAGTTTGCGGAACTGAAAAAGGCATTAAGATTTACTGGACCGTACGATGTTAAAGATGCGATTGTGCGAATTACTTCGGGGGCTGGTGGTACAGAGGCGATGGATTGGGCGAGCATGCTAGAACGGATGTATTTACGTTATTTTGAGCGTCAAGGATTTAAAGTAATCTGTTTGGAACGAGTGGAAGGTGAAGAGGCGGGTATTAAGACCGTTGTTTACGAAGTCAGTGGCGCCAATACTTATGGACTTTTGAAATCCGAACATGGCGTGCACCGTTTGGTACGACTCTCGCCTTTTAACGCGAATAATCTGCGACAAACATCATTTGCGCTGGTGGAGATTTTACCAGTGATTAAAGCAGATACAGAGGTGCAAATAGACGATAAGGATCTTAGAATAGATGTGTATCACTCTGGTGGACATGGTGGGCAATCTGTAAATACTACGAATTCGGCGGTGCGGATTACGCACCTTCCTACCAATACCGTGGTGGCGATCCAAAATGAGCGCTCTCAGCTACAAAACAAAGAGAAAGCAATGGAAATTTTAAGAGGCAAATTGGTGCAAATGCAGCTAGAACAGCACGCAGCTACGATTGGTGAGCTAAGGGCTGGAGAATCGGCCGGCTGGGGGCAACAGATTAGAAATTATGTGTTGCAGCCCTACAGATTAGTGAAAGATACTCGAACTGGTTATGAGGAAACTGATCCAGAGGCAGTATTAGATGGTAAAATTGATGGGTTTATTGACAGATATCTAGAAATGTAACGTTTGATATTGACTTTTTGAAGTGCTTGTGGTATAATTAGAAATGGAAGATAATTCCATTGAGGTTTTGTTGGTATATAAGACTATCGAAAGGGGACGAAGAAATGAACGCCAACAGAAAGAACATTGTCACAGTTATCATTGAGCTGAAAGTGCAGGATTGGGAATTTGTTTTCCCGACAGATACATCGCACGTTGCTTGCTGGAATTTTACTCGTCAATGGATGAAATTCATCAGAAGTTCGAGCAGAGTGTTTGAATGTGGCGACAAAGTTAGCTTGCGCGGAGTATTCTCTAGTGATGAATATTTTCAGGATGGGGTAGAGGCGACCACCTCTACAATAACCAGAATGGAAAAAATTTGTTTGCCTGGGGAAAAGGCTTCAGTGAATCCGCTGAAATCGTGGTTGCTTTGGCCGAAATCTATTAACCAAAACCAAACGTTTCGGTTAACGACCGAGAACGGATCAACGTTCACCCTGCGATTCCAAGATGCGTCTGCAAAGACGTATTATCAGCTTTGGGTTGCGAGGTTTGGGGCGCCGGACGAAATTACTTTTCATCGCGCTCTTGCCTAATCCGATTAGCTCTGGCTGTAATGGCTGGGGCTTTTTGCTTGCTGGGAAGGAGTGTCGTTTTTTTTGACTTTTTTGGCTGTTCGTGGTATAGTTGGTGACGGAATTATGATTCCGCGGTTGTCGATGTTTTTTTGAAAAAATTTTTGAGAAGGTGGGTACTTATGAAAAACAGAAACAAGGACTTTAAGGAAAGGGGTATGAAAAAATGGGATTTTGTTTTTCCTGATGATACTCCTCTGGGGGTTAGCGCCGGGTTTGCCGAGGTTTTCATTGAAAATACAATGGAGCATGATCCTCGCTTTGCCGGAATAGTCGTAGGCTATCCAGTGTCGCTTTATGGAGAAGCCTGCAACGACGAGAGGTTTAGTAATGGAAGAACGACGATTCTGACATCGCACATTAAAACCATAGATAAGATTCGGCGCCTCAGTTGGCTTGATCGCGTCTTTATCTGGGCTTGGTGGCCGAGATTGGTAGGAGTAACTTATCGTGTCACCACTAGTAGCGGCAGTACTTACAAGATTAAACTTCGCGATGCAGATGATAAGGTCTTAGGGCTCTTTAACGCATATCTGCGTGGAGAGCCGGTTGAAGTTGCTATGGTCGATATCGATATAGCGGTTGGCTTTTATTAAATTTTCACCGTTTGGCTCTGGCTGGAAAGTCGGGGCCTTTTTTGCTTTAAAATATGAAAATTAGGGGTTGGCAAGGGGGTGAAAGTATGCTATAATGAATGTGTTACCTAGACATAAGGTGAGGTCTGAGGTCGCTTGAATCGACCAAGGAAACCGGCCTAAAAGTCTAGTTTTAATAATGCAATTTTACCTGTGGAGGGTAGAAATTGCAGGAGAAATAATTTTTACCTGGTGTACAGAGGTAAAAAATCTCTAAACTCCTACTAGAGGTAGGAAAAGTGGTTTTGCCTGATGATCAGAGGCAAAACTCTAACAATAACATAATTAAAGGAAAGGAACAGGATGCAAGTCATTCTCGGCACCAAAATTGGTATGACCCAGATCATCGGCGAAGATGGCGTGGTGACACCAGTCACTATCCTTCAAGCTGGCCCTTGCGCAGTGACTCAGATAAAGACCGTCGATACTGATGGTTATAATGCTGTGCAGGTGGGATATGGTCAGGGTAAGAATCTGAGCAAGTCGGTAGCTGGCCATGTAAAAAAGGCTGGTGAAAATATTAATCCTAAAGTCCTGAAGGAATTCCGTGTAGAGGTAGTTCCTGAGGGCATGAAACTTGGCGACACCTTGACGGTGGAAAGTTTCAAGCTAGGTGATAAGGTGGCGGTAACTGGTACAAGCAAAGGCAAAGGCTATGCTGGTACAGTGAAACGCTGGAACTTTAATGAATCGCGCAACACGCACGGCTTTAAGGGGAATATTCGCCGTGTAGGTTCGATTGGTTCGATGTATCCTCAGAAGGTATTTAAGGGTAAGAAGATGCCTGGCCGGATGGGGCACGACCAAGTGACCGTAAAAAATCTAGTAGTAGCCTACATTGATGTAGAAAACAACTTGATTGGCTTAAAAGGCGCGGTGCCTGGCCCAAAGAAAGGTATTGTAAGCGTGGAGGGAAAGGAGTAATATGGCGACACTAAATAAAGACATATTTGGCTTAGACGTAGAGAATCATGAACTCGTAAAGCTCGCTTATGATGCATATCTTGCTAATTCTCGCTCTTCACATGCTAAAACTTTGAAGCGCGGCGAAGTGCGTGGTGGTGGTAAGAAGCCTTGGCGGCAAAAAGGTACTGGTAGAGCACGTTTTGGCTCCACTCGTAACCCAATCTGGCGTCATGGTGGCGTAGCATTTGGCCGTACTGGCGAAGAAAACTTTACCAAGAAATTGGCAAAGAATTCGAAGCGGTTGGCTGTGCGCCAAGCTTTGAGCATGAAAAATGCAGATAAAGCTGTGTTTGTGCTAGATAAGGAAGTAAAACTAACTGGCAAGACTAAGGACGCAGTGAAAGTTTTGAAAGATATGAAGCTAGACGGCAAAAATGTACTGGCCGTAGCAGCAGAGAAAACGCCAGAAGTTTTGCGTTCTACTAATAACTTGCCAAATGTAAAGTTGGTACGTGCGACTTACCTTAATGTATTTGACATTATGAATGCAGATGCGATTGTATTTTCTGAAGCAGCACTAAAAGCTACCGAAAACTGGCTATTAGGAGAGGAGAAGTAAAATGGCAGAAAAACAGACTGATATTAAACTTCACCTTTTGGAGCCACGGGCAACCGAAAAAAGCTACCTAGAGCAGACTAACCGGATTTATGTTTTCCCGGTGAAAAAGTCGATGGGCAAGCAAGAAATTGTCCGCATGGTAGAAAAAGAATTTAATGTGACCGTGACTAACGTACGCACACTAATTCGTAATGGTAAGAAAACCAAGTTTAGCAAAGGTAAGCATGCTTATCCTGGCATTACTACACGCCAAGACAAGAAGTTTGCTTATGTAAGATTAAAGAAAGGCGATTCAATCAAGGTATTTGATGAGCCTGAAGAAGATAAGAAAACCAGCGCAAAGGAAGCCAAGAAGGCTGAAAAGACAGCTAAAAAGGCCGACAAGAATGCAGGGAAGGAGAATAAATAATGGCTATTAAGGCATATCGCCCGATTACGCCGGCTCAAAGGCAAAAGACTACTCAGGATTTTGACCAAATTACCACAAACAAGCCGATGAAATCACTTTTGAAGGCGAAAAAGCAACAGGCAGGTAAGAATAACCAAGGCCGTATTACTGTGCGTCACCGTGGTGGTGGTGTAAAGCGGCACTATCGGATTATGACTTACAGCCTACCAAAAGATTTAACTCTGACGGTAGAGGAAATTGAGTATGATCCAAACCGCAGCGCACGTATCGCTCGGGTGAAAGATCAAAACGGTACATATTATTATGTGCTAGCTGATACCAAGATGACGAAGGGCTCCACCTTTAAGACCGGAAACGAAATCGAGGTAGAAGATTCTTCGAGGATGCCGCTAGAAAACATTCCAGTAGGTACCTTTGTCTATGCAGTAGAGCTAACACCTGGCAAGGGCGCCCAAATGGTGCGCGCAGCTGGTGCGCAGGCACAGCTAATGGCAAAAGAAAATGGTTATGCCACGCTCAAGATGCCATCTGGCGAAGTACGCAAAGTACTAGTAGCTTGCGAAGCTTCGATTGGTACGGTATCTAACGTGCAGCATCAAAATATTAAGATTGGTGCAGCGGGTAGACGCCGCCGCAAGGGCATTCGTCCAACCGTACGTGGTGTAGTGATGAACGCTACGGACCACCCACACGGTGGTGGTGACGGTGGTCGCCACGGTTCGGGCAAGGCACCACGCACGCCGTGGGGTCAGCTAACCTTGGGTTATCGTACTCGTCACAATAAGAAAACTAATAAAATGATCGTGCGCAGTCGCCACGAAGGAAAGAGGAAATAATGTCGAGGAGTTTGAAGAAAGGTCTATTTGTAGACTACAAGCTTGCGAGAAAAGTTGCCGCACTTTCCAGCGAAGACCGCACCGTAATAAAAACTTGGGCACGCCAATCTACGATTTCGCCAGAAATGGTAGGTCGGACGATTGCTGTACACAACGGCAAAGTACACGTACCAGTATTTATTTCGGAAAATATGGTTGGGCATAAGCTGGGCGAATTTGCGCCAACTCGTAAATTTAAGCGCCATGGTGGCAAGAAAGCTGCAGAAGCTGCGGCTGCGAAAGGGAAATAAATTATGGCGGAAACTTATTTTGCACACGCATATGAAAAAGGTATCGATAGCCAACCACGCAAGACCAACGTTGTGGCGGGCTTGGTGCGTGATAGATATGTAGCAGACGCAGTAGTAATTTTGGAACATACTCCACGCCGGGCTGCACGTGCAGTATTAAAGGCTGTGGAATCGGCAAACGCGAATTTGTTAAATAATTCGAAAGTGTCGATCGATCCAAAAACTATTCGGATTGCAAGAATTTTTGTAACTAGCGGTACACGGATGCGCCGGTATAAGCCAGCTTCCCGTGGACGCGCGCTCCCATACGAGAAGATTAGCAGTAATATATTCGTCGAGGTCGCCGGCGAAGAAAAAGTAAAGAAAGCTGCCGAGAAGGCTGATAAGCCAGCTAAGGCAGAGGCGAAAAAGGAGAAAAAGTAATATGGGTCAGAAGGTTAATCCCATCTCTTACCGTCTCCAGATCAGCAAAGATTGGTCGAGTAAGTGGTTTACCCGCAAGGCAGACTTTCGGCGCTGGCTGGTAGAAGACGACAAAATTCGCAAGACGATAGAGGAACGGTTTAAAGCCCGCCCAACTATCGCTCGGGTGAATATTGAACGTTCCGCCAACCTTACTACGATTACCATTTTGACAGCTAAAGCTGGCGCGGTAATTGGTAAGCAAGGCGCAGGCATTAATGAGCTGAAAAAACAGCTTGAGAAAATAGTTGACGGACCTATCCGTATCAACGTAGAAGAAGTTAAAAAACCAGAGCTAAACGCCAAATTGGTGGCTGAAAACATTGGCTTCCAGCTAGGCAAGCGGATGAATTTCCGCCGTGCAGTAAAGATGGCTTTACAATCTACCATGAACGCAGGCGCTAAGGGCGTGCGTATCGAGGTAGCAGGTCGGTTGAACGGTGCTGAAATGAGCCGTCGTGAGAAGTTTATTGAGGGTTCGGTACCACTACATACGCTTCGTGCTGATATTGACTTCTATTGTCATCATGCACCAACTATTGCCGGTATCGTAGGCGTAAAAGTTTGGATTTATAAGGGGGAAAAGTAAAATGGCTATTTTGATTCCAAAGAAAGTACCACATCGCAAAGTACGTAAAGGTAAAAACGAAGGTATTGCTACGCGCTGCAACACGGTGGCGTTTGGTGAATATGGCTTGATGTCGCTAGACAATGAGCGCATTAATTCGCGCCAAATCGAGGCAGCTCGTCAGGCAATTACTCGCTATTTAAAGCGTGGTGGTAAAATCTGGATTCGGATTTTCCCACATACACCAGTATCCAAGAAACCTTTGGACGTAAAAATGGGTTCTGGTAAAGGTGAACCACAGTACTATGTAGCAAAGGTGAAGGCTGGCACGGTGATGTTTGAGGTAGCTGATATTAGCGAAGAACAGGCAAAGGAAGCATTGCGTCTTGCAATGCATAAGTTGCCAGTGAAATGTAAAATTATTAAAAAAGAGGAGTTTTAAGATGGCACACACTTTAGAAGGGATTGTGACTTCCGATAAGCGCGATAAGACCATTACCGTCTCCATCGTGAGCCGCGAAACTCATCCTTTGTATCGCAAGCAGTACACGAAAACTCGTAAATATACTGCGCACGACGAAAAGAACGAAGCAAAGGTGGGTGATCGCGTGCAAATTACTATGTCTCGTCCATTATCCAGGACTAAAGCCTATGCTTTGGTAAAGGTGATTGAGCGCTCACATGGTACTGTTGAACTGAAAGAAGATGTCAACAAAGCCTACGAAGCCGAGAAAATTGGCGCAGACAAAATTGCGAAAGAAAAAGCCGAAGCTGCGAAGGCCGAAGAGGCCGCAGAAGTTGCAGCGGAAGGGGAGGAGGCTTAATGATTCAGCAAGAAAGTAGATTAAAAGTAGCCGACAACAGCGGTGCTAAGGAACTTGGCGTAATCCGTGTGCTGGGCGGTACTAGGGCGAGGTATGCTCGGGTTGGTGACATTGTAACTTGCTCGGTAAAGGAAGCTTCGCCAACTGGCAACATAAAGAAAAAGGCCGTGGTGCGCGCAGTAATCGTACGCACGCGTCAGCCAATTCGTCGCCCAGATGGCTCGACCATCCGTTTTGACGAAAATGCAGCAGTGCTAGTAAACGACGACAAGACACCAAAAGGCACACGTGTGTTTGGGCCGATTCCGCGCGAACTACGTGACCTTGGTTTCTCAAAGATTATTAGCTTAGCACCGGAGGTACTCTAAAATGGCACAGAATTTAAAGATTAACGACAAAGTTCGGATTATCTCTGGCGATAACAAGGGTACTGAAGCGAAGATTGTAAAGATTGATCGCGCGGCTGGCAAGGCCTGCCTCGAAGGTATTGGCCTAGTAGAGCGCCATATGAAGAAATCTTACTTAAATCCAGCGGGTGGCAAGAAGACTATTCATGTAGGGATCGATCTATCTAACTTAAAATTGGTGGAAGCGGCGAAATTTGAGAAAAAAGATGCCAAGGCTGATAAAAAAGTAAAGAAAGGAGCTAAATAATGGCGGAAAAGAAAACGGCTGCCAAGGCTGAGAAGCCTGCGGTGAAAACTGCAGCGAAATCAGCTAAAGCACAACCACGCCTCAAAGCTCTCTATAATAATGAGCTAAAGGCGAAATTAGCAAAGGAACTTGGCTTAAAGAACATTAACCAAGTGCCGGAGTTGAAAAAAGTAATTGTGTCCTGTGGTGTAGGTAAAAAGCGCGAAGATAAGAAGTTTACCGAAACGGTAGCTCTCACCATTGCGAAAATTACCGGCCAGGCACCAACTTCACGTCTAGCAAAGAAATCTATTGCGACATTTAAAATTCGTAAAGGTATGGGTGCGCCAGTAGGCTACCTCACCACTTTGCGCAATGATAAAATGTATGAATTTGTAGATAGATTGATCAACATTGCTTTGCCACACGTACGTGATTTTCACGGTGTTTCTCGCACAGCGTTTGATAAGCAAGGTAACTACAACCTAGGCCTAAAAGAACAAACTGTATTTCCAGAAATTACTTTCGAAGATGCAGCGGCTCTTCACGGGTTAGAAGTTACGTTTATTATTAAAAATGGTTCAAAGGAAGGAAGTACCAAATTGTTAGAACTCTTTGGGATGCCGTTTGAAAAGGAGGGCAAGTAGATGGCGAAGAAATCTGCAGTGCTCCGCGACGAAAAACGGCGCAAAATGTATGAAAAGTATAAAGCCAAGCGGGCTGAGCTAAAAGCAGCGGGCGACTTGGAAGGTTTGCAAAAGCTTCCACGCAACGCATCGCCTACACGGCTTAAAAACCGTGATATGCTAGATGGCCGCCCACGTGGGTATATGCGTCAATTTGGACTTTCACGTATTAACTTCCGGGAAAAAGCCTCAAAAGGTGAAATTCCTGGTGTAACTAAGAGTAGCTGGTAAGGAGAAAGGAGAAATATGTCATTACAATCTACAGACCAAATCGCCGACCTTATCACGCGAATTCGCAATGCGATAATGGTAGGTAAAAACGAAATTCTCGTCCCGACTTCTAAATTGAAGGCTGGTGTTGTTGAGGTGCTAAATAAGAATGGTTATGTGGCGGATTTTGAAATTATTGATGATAAGCCACGTGGCATGCTTAAAGTTACCATTAATGAGCCAGGCAAAGTTGCTCGGATTAACGAGATTGCTAAGGTATCTAAGCCTGGTCGACGAGTCTATTCAAGCTCGAATGATTTGCCGACAGTGAAGTCTGGTCGCGGTATGATTATCGTATCAACTTCTAAAGGTTTGATGACTGGACGTGAAGCTAAGAAAAATCGCTTAGGTGGTGAAATCTTAGTAAAGGTTTGGTAATCAACAGAAGAATAGCCCTACGGGGCTATTTTTTTGTTGGCTAAATAAAAAAGCTTATCGTTGCTACTGGTTGACGAGCGTGATATAATGGCGGAAAATATCATCAAATAACAAGCGAAGGAGTTGTTAAAATGAAGCTAAAGCGACTGTTTAGTGCAGTACTTGCAGTAGTGATGGTGGGATATAATCTTGGTGGAGTAATACCAGCAATGGCGGATGTAGATGATCCGACAATAAAAAATGCCGATCCGGTAACTTTAGCTGATGGCGTGAAGTTGTTCAAGACTGTGAAAAGTGTGCCTGGGTATGCTAACAAATGGGAAGTTACGCTGAGGATCGAATCTCCTAAGACTGAGAAGACGTCAGATACAGTAATTGTAATTGATCGTTCTGGCAGTATGGGCGATGATGATAGGTTGGCGAATGCGAAAACTGCGGCCGGGACTTTGGTTCGGCAGCTCCTTCCTAGTGGCAATACTACGAATAGGGTAGGCGTGGTTTCGTTTGCTTCTAATTCTGAAATTGATACGGATTTCACGCATAGTTATGATACGGTTTCTGCCGCGATCGATCGGATGAAAGCTAACGGCGGTACCTATACACAATCCGCTATTCACATGGCGGCGGAGATGCTGAAGGGATCGACGGCCGACATAAAGACGATGATTTTGCTTTCAGATGGTGAGCCAACTTATAGCGTGCCATTTACGAAAAGTGCAATAGGCAATGATGATAATTTTGTGGCGTATGGGAATGCCCTAGAGACGAGTTCTGGGGTGGAGCAATCGGTGTTTGATTATTCAGGCAATGGAAGAGTTGGTAATGGCGGAAATTTGAGAGACTGCATTGAAAAAGATTGGCGGGGAAATTGTTTAAATTATTATAAATATTATAATAATGGCAATTCGGCGATTGCGGAGGCTGGTTACTATAAGGCTAAAGGTGGCACTATTTATACCATTGCGCTTGATGCTGATGAAGTAGGTACGCCAATTTTGAATGCGATTGCTAGTTCAGGCAAAGATTATACAGCTACGCCAGCTGAGTTAAACAGGATTTTTAGTGATATTGGTGGTGATATTTTATCATTGATTCAGAGCGCTTCGGTAAAGGATACGATGGGCCAGGGTGTAGTGGTAAGTGATACTGGTAACACTTCGATTGAATGGACACCTAAATTCCAGTTGGAAGGCGACGTATTTGTGGCAGAGAAATCCTATGAAGTTGAGATGAACGAGAGTGTGTATGAGCAGGTATCTGCAGATGGCTTTTATCCACTAAATGATAGCGCGGTGTTGACTTATAATGGTGGTAAGACTGGTGAATTCCCGGTGCCAAAGGCTAAACCTTTTGCTGTCAATGTAGAAAAGGAGCTAGTGGTTGTTGACAAAAGCGGAAACGCGACAACCAAAAATGGCGAGGAGTTTAAGTTCAAAATTTCTGGTAATGGCAAAGAAAAGGAATATTCGGTTAAGTCGGGTGACGGTAATGTTATCAAGGTACCGATGCCGATAAAAATTGGAACAGAATATATAATCACCGAGACTGGCGCCGCAAACGAAAGTGAGCGTAAATTTGAGAATTACAATATTGAATATACTGGCAATAGATTTGTTGTTACTCAAAATCATGGCGATAAGATTAACGCTAAAATTAAAAATATTTATGAAGAGACCGAGGTTTCTGTTAATAAAGTTTGGGATGACGATAATGATAGGGATGGTTTGCGTAAGAATTATTCGGATTTGTCTGTGGCGGTGAAGGATGGCAATAAGTATGTGGCCTATGAGGCTTTGGACTTAACTAGGAATAAAAATTATACTTTTGGTGCCTTACCAAAGAACCGTAATGGCGTAGCGATTGATTATGAAATAGTTGAGGCTAAAGGCTGTAACAAAAGTGGTAAAACCATTACTTGTGCAAGCGAATTTACTGGTGATGTTGATAATGAGGGTAATGCAATTTATATAGTAACAAATGGGAATGGTGTCATTACAAACAAGCATGTGCCCGAGATGACTGAACTTACAATTAAGAAAAAGTGGGACATTAGTGCTGGAACTTTGCCAACGGTGACGCCAGGTTTTGTGACAGTAGAGGTGTCGAACAATAAGAATAGCACAGTCAAGACGGCGACTTTGCAAGGTGAAACTTATAACGAATGGACTGGCAAGTTTGAAGGTTATAAATATGAAGCGGGGCAGGAAATCACTTACACAGTAAAAGAAAAGGGGATTGATAATGGCTTCCTTAATAGTAAAAATACTTTGTATGTTTATAAGGACAATATATTGGAAGGTAAGTGGGCAGCAACTTATAATGGGGCAGAGGTGACGAATACTTGGACGCCAGCTAAAACCTTATATACTGGTACCGGAGAATTTTACATTAAGAAGACTGACCAAGATGGCAAGGCTTTGAGTGATGTGACTTTTGCGGTAGGCGATAAGACTTTTAAGACTGGTAGCGATGGTAGCGTGAGGGTGGAATTTTCTAAAGCTACCGAAAAGGCGGAGAATAAATATATTTTCAAGGTTACTGAAATTGATGCGCCGGAATATTACGATGTCATTGAGGGCACAGAAGTGCTTGAGGCAACGACCGATATGAAACTTACAGTTGACGAGGCTAATTTGACAAATACTTATGCAAAGAGTTTCGCCTTTGCGGTAAAGACGGCAATTGATGGCTATGTCTGGCAGGGGAATGGTGCAACCTTGCTGGTAACTGACCAAGCTTTGGCGGACGAGCTGAAGATTGAAAAAACTTTTGAAGGTATTTCGGCTGAAGCGTTCGAAAGGAATAGCCAAATTAAGTTTACGATTTCTGGCCCAGATGGGTTTGTCGGAATGACCGTAGGAAATGGTGATAAGGAATGTACGGTTTCTGGAAACAAGCTAACTTGTATTATTGATGGCTCTGAAGTACTTTTGCCGGTTGGTAAATATACTGTAACGGAAGGCGATGCAGAGATCGAGAACTTTACTTATACTAGTGAACCTGGTAGTAAGAAGATTGAAAAAACGGCAGAGTTGGGCGAAGTAGCAGAGTTTAAATTTAAAAATGTTTATGAGCCTGTAAAGACCGCGTCGTTCGAGGTGGAGAAGATTTGGGATGATGACGATAATCGTGACGGTGTTCGGCCAGAGTCTGTAAAGATAAAGCTTGTAGCGGATGGTAAAGTAGTTGATACGGTAAAATTGAATGAGGAAAATGGCTGGAAGTATAGTTGGACTAAACTTGATGTCGCAAATGAAGATGCAGAGGTTATTAAATATTCCGCAATGGAAGAAGAAGTGGATGGATATGTAACTTCTGAAGAAGAAATTGATAATGGAAAAGTATTCACGAATACCCATAAACCAGAATTAATTAAAGATGATGACGATGATCTAGAGAATGATGGCAAATTAGAGGTAATAAAAGAATGGAACGACAATGGAGATGCTCTAAAAACTAGGCCTTTGAACATTGTGGTGCGGTTGTATGCAGATGGTGAAGAAATCGCTTCGAAGAGTGTGATGTCAGGTAAAGATGGTGAGTGGAAGTGCGTATTTGAGGGGCTTTATAAGAACAAGAACGGTAAAGAAATAGAATACACGGTGAAAGAAGATGAAGTGATGGGGTATTTGGCAAAGTATGTAAGTAATGGATATGATTACATGATTACCAACGATAGCACAGATCCTTGTGTATTTGGTGGGTGCGGGAGAGTATCAGAGCCAGTAATGAAAGTTAAGGCGCCGGAGACTGGTGAAGTTACTAAGGCTGAAGGTGGCGTAAGTGCTAGCTTATCTGTGGCAGCGGCAATGGTGATGGCGATGGTGGCTTTGGCCGGTGCAGCGGTAATCGCAAAAAGAAAGTAAGGCGCTAACTTTCGAATCAAAATTCCCCTGGTAACAGGGGAATTTTTGGTGGAAAAATAATATAAAATGTTTGTTTTTAATATTGACTTAAGGATTATGGCAATTTATAATTATAAGTAATAAGAGTGTGGAGGAAAAATGAGTAAACATAAAGTAGCTTATGCTTTGTCAGCAGTTAGTTTGAGCTTGGGTTTAGGCGCGATGGCTTCTTTCCAGGCTTGGGCAACACCCAGTGGCGATTTAGATTTGTGCTCACCAACAATTGATGAGTCTCAAACTAGCTGTTTCGCACGCAATGTTGAGGATCTGCAGTACGGACTGAGTAATGACAAGATTAATTATATTAGTGTTTCTGGGTCGGTTAGCGTGACAGAAGATTTAATAATTGACATTACCGGCAAGACGATTGAGAGTCTCAATAGTAGCGTTTTTGCGGTTTCTGACGACGCAAACTTTACAGTTAATGGTAATGGCGAGATCCTAGGCGGCTATAATATTATTGATATGGGTGGCAAAAGTTTGGAAATAAATGGCGGGACATTTAAAACTACTCGTTCTGGTGATTATTATGGTGTATTTTTGCGTGATGGGGCAACATTTACGCTAAATGATGGAGTTATAGATACCACTGCTTCATCTGGAGCAGCGGTTGGCGGAAACAATACTACTGGCGATATGAACTTTGTTATGAATGGAGGAGTTCTAAATTCTACATATCAAACTGTTTTTATGCCATCACAAGTGAAGCTTGAAATCAATGATGGTGTACTAAATGGTGGTATTTATGTAAAAATGGGCCAGATTACCATAAATGGTGGAACAATTAATGGAATTAAGTCTAGTGAAGGTCTGGATGCGCTAGAGGATTACTATGATTTGAATAATGGCTTTGCATGGCTTGGTGATGCAATTGCAGTGCAGGGCGGGTCTTATAATAGCGCAAATGCACAATATGGTAATTCTTTAAACTTAGCGATTAATGGTGGTACGATTAATGCCAATAACGGATCGGCGGTGTTGGTTTGGAATGCAGGTAAAGTTGAACAGGAAATGAACGTGACGATTACGGGCGGTAGCCTATTAAGTACTAAAGAAAACACTGAGGCTGTGAGAATTATTAATGACATACATGACGTCGTCGCTAATCCAAGGGCTGGTACTGGCGTAGTAGATAATGAGATTAATCTTGTAGTTTCTGGTGGCGTTTATTCAACAAGGCCGAATGATGCCGATATGCTTGATGGAGACGAGATATATAAAACTGAGGATGGTTATGTGGTAGCAAATTTGGATGAATTAGGAAAACAGAATCTTGAGTATGCAGATGACGATAAGGATGGGTTTTATGAATTGATGCCTATAAAGATTGACATGGTAGAAAATGGCGTTATGATAAGCGATGCAAATAAAAATGGCGTTTTGAATGGGCAAGCGATTTTTGAGAGTGAGTTTATTGCCGATCGTAATGCTTATTTTGAGATATCTACCCTAGGTGACGATGAAATTGAAATATTGAAGATTGATCAGGCTTTGGGTGGTAAGTTAGTGATTCCGTTTGATGCAACACTTTGGGATCGTTACGGTGAGCCAATTGAGGGTGTTGATAATACATCTATTATAATTAGGCTATCTTTAACACAGGAACAATATGATCTTCTTTGTGGCTATGATGATGCTGCCGTGGCGTATTTCAATGAATACGGCAACGAAGTAGAACGCTTAGCTGTGGAATTGAAAGCTGAGGGCGATATTTATTGGGCGGAATTTAAAACTACGCATTTTTCTACTTATGGAATAATAGGCATTGATTATGAGCCAGAAGAAAATGGTGCAGTGGTTGCCGAAACTTCAAAGACAATTACGCCAGATACCGGTACTATGACTGCGGCGGGGGCATCGGCAAGTGTGGCAGCGATGGCTGCAGCGGTGGTGGTAGGTATATTAACTTCGATTGTGAGTTTTGCTTATTTGGTGCGCCGGAAAGATTAAGGCGGGTCTTGGGGGATAGAGGTCATACTTGACAAAAATAAAAATCTGTGCTATAATGAAGAGATAACGTGAAAATCTCCTAGAAATAGGGGATTTTCTCTTGTAATTAGGGGGATTTTGTGATATAATTAACGGGATATTATTAACAATAAGGGAAAAGATATGAGTCGTATCGGAAAACAACCCATCGAGATTCCGGCGGGAGTGACAATCACGGTCGGCGACAGCGAAATTACTGTTGCAGGCCCGAAGGGTCAACTCATTGTTCCGGTGCAGCCGAAGACAAAGGTTGCTATTGATGGTACTACGGCTATCGTCACTCGCGAAGATGACGAGCCAAAATCTCGGGCTTGGCACGGCTTGCAACGTGCGTTACTCAATAACGCAGTTGAAGGTGTGACTAAAGGCTTCGAGAAAAAACTGGAAATTAATGGTGTAGGCTTCCGTTTGTCTGGTGGACCACAGGAGATAGAAATGGCCCTTGGCTTTTCGCATCCTGTGAAATACAAAGCTCCAGAAGGCGTAACACTTACTACCAACAAAATGGAAATTACGGTGTCTGGCATCGACAAGCAGAAAGTTGGTCAGGTTGCCGCAGAGATCCGCAGCCTCAAGAAACCAGAACCTTACAAGGGCAAAGGTATTAAGTATGCTGACGAAGTAATCCTTCGCAAGGCAGGAAAGGCGGGTAAGAAATAATGAATAAGATTTTTAGAGCAAAGAGGACGCGTGCCAAAATTCATGGTACTGCGGAACGGCCACGCTTAAGTGTCCATTTCTCAAATCAACATATTACCGCACAAATCATTGACGATGATAAGAAAATGACTTTGGCTTACGCTACTACGGTTGGCGCCAAAATGACTGGCAACAAGACCGAAAAAGCTGCTAAGATTGGTGCAGAAATTGCCAAGAAGGCCAAAACTGCAAAAGTTTCTAAGGTTGTCTTTGACCGTGGTGCTAAATTATATGCAGGCCGAATGAGTGCACTTGCTGATGCGGCTCGCAAAGAAGGATTGGAGTTTTAATTATGCCAGAAACAGAGAAAAAAGCCCCAAGAGTAATTAATAAATCTGGCACGCTCAAGATGGATGATAAAACAGCTGCAACCAAGCAGACTCGTGATATCTCTGGTAAGAGAATGGATCGTCGCAATCGTCGCGATCGTGTACGTGCCGAAGCAGGGCCAAAAGAATTTGATGAAATCACCATCGCGGTAGATCGCGTATCTCGTACCGTAGCTGGTGGTCGCCGTATGCGCTTTAAAGCACTCGTGGCGATTGGCAACCACAAAAATAAGGTAGGTGTAGGCGTAGCTAAAGGTAACGACGTAACTACTGCCGTAGCTAAAGCTACTTCAAAGGCTAAGAAAGCTATGATTACCTTTAATATGGATGGTGAAACTGTATGCCACGAAACCCGTACTAAGGTGACTGGTGCTGATGTTTTGATTAAACCTGCAGCTCCTGGTACTGGTATTATTGCTGGTGGTACGGTACGTTCTATTATTGGCCTTACCGGTGTAAAGAATTTGATTTCCAAATCACTAGGTAGCACCAATAAGGTAAACATTGCTTACGCCGTGATTGAAGGTTTGCGTCAGCAAGTACCACGCAAAGAGTGGACTGGTGCAAAGACTGAAAAGGCAGAAGCTAAGGCCGAAAAGCCAGCAGCGAAAAAACCAGCTGCAAAAAAGTCCGCTAAGAAGGAGGACAAGTAATGAAATATAATGATTTAGTAGTAGAGAAGAATACTCGTCCTAGCCGCAAAGGCCGTGGTATTTCAGCGGGCCAGGGTAAAACTGCTGGCCGTGGTACCAAAGGTCAAAAGGCTCGTACTGGCCATCGCAAGATGCCAGCTGGATTTATGGGTGGTCAGCGTGCTATTATGCAAGCTGTGCCAAAGCTCAAAGGTTTTAAATCTTTCCACCCGAAGGCCGAAGTAGTTTACACTGATAGATTGAATGGTCTAAAAGGTAAGGTAGATAACTACGCGATGGCGGAAGCTAGCTTGATTTCTAGCCCGTTCGTGAAGGTGAAAGTAATCACTCGCGGCGAGCTCACTGCAAGGATTGACTTAGAGACACAATTTGCTTCTAAGACCGCAGTAGAAGCTATCAAGAAAGCTGGCGGTAGCTTTAAGAAAGTTGCAATTTTGCAAAAACCAGCCAAAAAAGCTGAATAAATGCTTGAAAAAATAACCCCGTGAAAGGGGTTATTTTTTGTGGTATAATAATAGAGAATTAATAGTGGAGTATATATTATGGATGAAAAAGAGCTAAAGACTAGCCCAAAACAGCGGTTTTTTATAATTTTGATTGCAGTGATAATGCTAGGGTCTATTATTGCAAGCTATATCGCAATTGTGATAAATGGTAGCAAATCTAAAACTACTAGTGAAACGAATCCTCAGGTAGATCAAGCAAAAATTGCAGAATACGAATCTGCCTATAATGCTAAGGCGGCAGAGTTCTCTGAAAAGACAAAGGAAGATTACGATAAGTTTATTAAATATAAATCAGAAATTACGGCCTATAATGAAACTGCGGCCAATGAAAATGGTGTGCAGGTGCGTGATCTAGAGGATGGTAGTGGTGAAGAAATTAAGGAGGGCACTAAATATTTGGCATATTATGTGGGCTGGTGTGCAGACGAAAGCATTTTCGATTCTTCTTTTGATAATAATGATAATCCTACGGCTTTCGCGAAAATCTTGGATGCTTCGCTTGGTATGATAGAGGGGTGGAACTTGGGGGTAGAAGGTATGAAACTGAACGGTATTCGCGAAATTGCTATACCGGGCGAACTGGCCTATGGTGAAAGCCGGGAAATATGTGGTGGTAAAAATAAGCCACTAAAATTTATAGTAATGACTAAGGCAAATGAGGAACCGCTTAAATCTTTGGCGGCGGGGCTAGATGATGCATATATGCGTTTACAGTATGCGTATTATGGCATGGACTATGACGAAATGTTGAAAAATGCAGAATAGTTTGAAAAATTATTTTATTTTGAAAAAACTTATGCTATAATGATGGCATGAGAAGGCGTGTCAAGTTTGAAATATTCGGTTTGATAACTTTGGGGGTAGTGGGGGCTGGTGGTGTTAATGTGGGGGCATTGAGCTACCAGAATAATGTGGGGGTGGGTTTTACGTTTGAACCCACTTTGAATGTGACTTTATCTAATAGTGATTTGGTAATTAATAATCTTTCACCTAATACCGGATCGGACAGTAACGTTATTACGGTGAACGTAGCTACCAATGCAGCATATGGCTATGATTTGTTTTCTACGGTAGGGAATACTGCTAACGTCACTACGGAATTGAAGAATGGTGGCAATAGTTTTGCTTCTCTTTCTTCTAATGTGGCAACTCTTGCAAGTTTTGACGATAATAAATGGGGGTATTCATATTCTACGGATTCTGGTTCTAATTGGGTTAGTGGTAATCAAGGTAGTACTAGCGCTGGCTATGCAGGCCTTCCACTTTATACTGGTACTGGCGTGAAATTAGCTAGTGCAAATAGCAACGCTGGCAGCTCAGTGCAATTTAAAATCGCGGCCAAGGCTGGAGCTACACAAGCTTCTGGCACTTATACTAATGTAGTAAATTTTTATGCGGTGACTAATGTGGGACCGACGTCGCTTTTAGATGCTTTTATAGCTTCGGGTGCAGAGCAAGTAAACGGTTATTATAAGATGCAAGATATGACAAGTAGTATATGTAATGCAGTAGATGATTCATTGATTCCGTCAAAATTACAATTAATAGATGAAAGGGATAATAAACTGTATTGGGTAGCGAAACTTGCTGATGGCAACTGTTGGATGACGCAAAATTTGGATTTGGCGGGTGGCACGGTGCTTTCTGCGGATGATACCGATGTAGATAGTAGCTATATTAGCAGTTTTACAACTAGTAATAATTTAACGAAGACTAATGACACGTTAGTGCTTCCGGCTTCAGCTGTTAAGAATTCTGATAATAATAATCTCACCGATAGTAGTCAATTCTCTATCAATAACTATGCATATGTTTATAATAGTGGCAATACTACTGGTTGTGGGGCTAGCGGGCAAAACATACCGTGTTATTCTTACTATTCTTGGGATGTAGCTACATTGGGTTCTGGCAGATCTATATCTACAGACAATACTGATGCACCTTATAGCATTTGTCCTAAGGGCTGGAAGTTGCCGAGTACTTATAATGGTAGTGGGACTGCGGCTGAGGCTACAGATTTCCGTGCTTTGATGATTGCACTTGGTGGTTCAAATTCAATACAGACTTATGATAGTAGTACTTCTCCTACTGGTGCCGCTATGTATAATGCCATAAAAGCTGGCACTGCTCCGAACTTTCTGCTCGCGGGCTACTACAATAGTGGTTCGTTCTACTATGGAGGCAGCTACGGCTTCTACTGGCCCTCTACTTCCAGCAGTAGTAGCAGTAACGCCCGGCTTCTGACCTTCAATTCGTCGGATGTCGATTCCGCCAGTGGCGACTCCCGTAGGTACGGGTTCTCAGTTCGCTGCCTCCTCAGGCAGTAGCTCCGCTAGCCCTTCCCCCGCTTCTCAAAGAAGGAGAAAAGAGTGGATAGTGTTGTAGTTTTGAACTGGAGCAAGTCAGTAGATATGGAGATGTAAGCTAAGACGGAGAAAAACATTGTAATAAGTCATATAGTATGGGTTGAATGTTTTTGTGTGATGTGATATAAGGAGTGCAGGAAGTGGGAAAGACGTATGTTAAAAACAGCGGTAAGGAGAAAGAGAACGAAAATTTATGAAAACATTTTTCTTTTATGATTTAGAGACTTCGGGATTAAACGCGCGGGAAGATCGCGTGATGCAGTTTGCTGGGCAGCGGACGGATATGGAGCTAAAGCCGATAGGTGAGCCAGTGAATATATTAGTAAGAATGACGGAAGACGCTCTCCCTAGCCCTAGCGCAATAATGGTAACCAAGATTACGCCGCAAGATACTTTACGTGATGGCATATCGGAAGCAGAATTTGTAAAGTTTATAACCGAAGAAGTGTTTGTACCAAATACTATAGCGGTAGGCTATAATACAGTGCGGTTTGATGATGAATTTATGCGGGCGCTTCTTTGGCGGAATTTTTATGATCCATACGAGTGGGAATGGAAAGATGGGCGGAGTCGCTGGGATATATTAGACGTAGTGCGGTTGACGCGGGCGCTTCGGCCGGAAGGGATTAATTGGCCGTTTCGCGAAGATGGTGCGCCGACAAACCGGCTGGAACTAATTACGAAACTAAACGGTGTAGCGCATGAACATGCGCACGATGCCCTGAGTGATGTGTATGCTACAATTGCGGTGGCGAAATTGATTCGTGAAAAACAACCAGAGCTTTTTGATTTTCTTCTTAAGATGCGCGATAAAAAAGAAATTAAAAAAATAGTAAACCTAGAAAATAAAAAACCGTTTGTATATGCATCTGGTAGATATAGTAATGAATTTAATAAGACTACGGTAGTGTTTCCGTTAACTAGCGGACGAAATGGAAATGTGCTGGTGTATGATTTGCGCTACAATATTAATGATGTAGACATGGAAAAAACCTTTCCAATCGTGAAAGAGCTGTGTTTCAATAAATGTCCAGCAGTGGCGCCGATGGGGGTACTAGAAAAAGAAAATGGCTGGAATAAAATTGGCTTAACGCGGGAAATTGTGGAGAAAAATTTGCAAGATCTACTAGCGCATCCAGAATTTGCGGAAAAAATGCGAAGCGAAATGGAAAACCGGCCGGAATTTCCGCCAGCGGTAGAGCCGGAAGCGGCACTATATGATGGTTTTCTGAATGATACGGATAGAATAAAAGTGGCGGCAGTGCGAAATGCGGATGCAAATAAACTAGCGGATTTTCACCCGGATTTTCATGATCCAAGGTTGCCAGAACTATTGCTGCATTACAAAGGGCGCAACTTCCCGCAAAGTTTGAGCGAAAGTGAAAGTGCCAAGTGGGAAGAATACCGCAAGGCGAGACTCGAAAGTCTAGCCCCAAAGTTCTTGAAAGAGTTATCCGAAATATATGAAAAAGATGAATATATTGGTGAAGAATTAAAACTATATTTTGAATCCTTGATGTAATTTGCATGATTCATTAATGTCTCGTGAGCTTCGCAATGTGATAATAAATTTTATCACATTGCTTCGCCCCTTCGGCGGCAAAATCTGCTCAAAGGCAGATTTTGCCTTTATGTCACTCGACATTAATGAATTATGCAAAGATATTTTAATTTTTAACTATAATTAAAATGCTTATGCTATAATATCATTATGGATAACAATAAAGTTATGATTGTGGGGACGGGGAACGTAGGTGCGAGTATTGCGTTTGCGATAATGAATCAGCGCACGGTGATAAATGAAATAATTCTAACGGATATTATTGCGAAGGATGCAGAAGGCGAGGCGATGGATCTACGTGATGCTTTGGCTGTGGCGCCGAGTTACGTGAAAGTTTCTAATGGCACTTATAAAGATGCGAAAGATTGTGATGTAGTGGTGATTACGGCGGGCGCAGCGCAGAAGCCGGGCGAAACACGGATGGAGCTTCTCAAAAAGAACGTGAATATTTTGAAGGGTATGATAGATCAAATCATGGCTAGTGGATTTGATGGCATATTCTTGGTGGTAACAAACCCGATGGATGTGATGACATATTATACAATGAAGTTTTCGGGGCTACCAGCAGAACGGGTGATAGGGTCTGGTACGGTGTTAGATTCGGCAAGGCTCAGGCAGAGAATTGCGAATTATATGAATATTAATGCAAAATCTGTGCACGCATATCAAATTGGTGAGCATGGCGATACAGAGCTGACTTTGTGGTCGCTAGCGGATGCGGGTGGCCAAAAGGTAGCAGAAATGTTGCCGGCGGGTGTGCGAAATGGAATTTCGGATTTTGTGCGCGATGAAGCATATGAGATTATCGAGAAAAAAGGCGCAACGTATTACGGGATTGCTACGTGTGTGGTATCTATATTAAACTGTATTTTAAATGATGAGATGCGTATAATGCCGGTGTCTTCGTATGATGGGTTTTCTGGGACGTGTTTTGGCTGGCCTTCGGTAGTAGGACGAGAGGGGGTGCTGAGGCGTCTAGATTTGAAGATTTCAGAAAAAGAAGGGATAGAGTTGCAAAAATCTATCAATGCTTTAAAGAAGGCGATTGGCTCGGTAAGGGTTTAGTGCCCTTGCGAAAAATAGGCGTTAGCGGTAAAATATAATAAAGAATTCTAGAATTAACTTAAAAAGGAAAAATAAAATGGATCCAACGAATAATCCAACACCAAATCCTAATTCGGCGCCATTGCCTGGGGCAGTACCTGGCTCTACGCCTGTTGCGCCAGCGTCAAACCCAGTGCCTGTAGCTGCACCGGCGGCTCCAGTGCAACCAGCTGCGCCAGTAGCTCCAGTACCACCTGCACCTGCTGCGCCAGTGCCACCAGTAGCGGTTAACCCGGTAGTTAACCCCAATCCGGCTAATCCAGTGTTTCAACCTGCTAGCTTGAATGGCGTAGCGGCAACAGATCCAATTATGCGGCCAGAACCGGCGCCGGCACCAGACCCAGTAGAGGAAGAGCTTAAAGCCCCAATGAAAGCAGCGGGGCCGGTGCCGGGTTCGATTGGCTCGGCGGTGTCGGGACCGGAGGCGGTAGAGCCGATGCCCATGAATGATGCTACATTTGCAGCGCCTGGAGGCAACCCGCAGAGCGTAGCTTTTAATGACCCAGCCGTGCAGCCAGAAGTAAATCCGGTAGCTGCGCCAGCTAAGCCGGCTAAGAAAAAAAATAGTAAAAATACTTTGATAGCTTTAATAATTGTGGCTGTGATGGTGGTGATTGCGCTAGCTGCAGTATTAATGATATCGTTAGGTGTAATTCAGATTTAGATTTGCTTCATTGACGAAGATAATTATATATTGTAAAATATATTTATGAGTAAGACATATATAACTACGGCGATACCGTATGTGAATGGCGCCCCGCATATTGGTCACGCAATGGATTATTGCTTAGCGGACGTATATGCTAGACATCGCCGGCTTTTGGGCGATGAGGTGAGGCTTCAGGCTGGTGTAGATGAACATGGGAACAAGATTTTTCAAAAAGCGCAAGAGTTGGGCATGCCGGTAGAAGAATATGTAGCGGAAAATGCAAGGAAATTTAGAGATTTTATTGAGAAATTGGGTGTGTCTTATACGGATTTTATTCGGACGACAGATTTAGAGCATGAAAAAAGGTGCCAAGAAATTTGGCGAAGACTAAGTGATCATATATATAAGGCAAAATATGAAGGGTGGTATTGTTCGGGTTGTGAAAGATTTATTACGCAAAAAGAATATGATGAGAACAGTGGTATATGTCCAGATCACCAAAAGCCGTATGAAAAATTGGTAGAAGAAAATTACTATTTAAGGATTGCGGATTTTAAAGATCAAATTAGGGCAGCGATAGAATCGGATGAAATGTTGGTGTTGCCGGAATTTCGTAAAAAAGAAGTACTGAAGCTTTTGGAGGAGTCGCCGGATGTATCTGTGTCGCGGTCTACCGAGCAACTGACGTGGGGTGTGCCAGTGCCAGGTGATGAAACGCAGGTGATGTATGTATGGATCGATGCACTTTCTAACTATATTACTATTTTAGGATATCCGGATGTAGATATTAGTGACTGGTGGCCGGCGGCGGCGCAGTTCGTGGGTAAAGATATTTTAAGATTTCATGCGATTATTTGGCCGGCAATGTTGATTGGCTTAGGGTTACCTTTGCCAAAGACGTTAATCTCGCACGGATTTGTGCTAGCTGATGGGCAAAAAATGAGCAAAAGTATTGGTAATGTGGTAGACCCAATTGAAGTATTGGATAAACATGGGCTAGATGCGTTTAGGTATTATTTCTTAAGGCACGTAGATACTTTTAATGATTCGGATTTTACATGGGAAAAATTTGAAAAAGCGTATAATAATGAACTGGCAAATGATTTAGGCAATTTAGTGCAACGGCTAGCCACGATGGCGTACAAAAATGGCGTAAAATTAGATACGGAGCCGAGTTTTGGATTTGATGTAGAGTATACGGGATTAATGGATAAATTTGAATTTTCGCGGGCGTTTGACTATGTGTGGGAAAAGGTGCAAAATGTAAACAAGCGAATAGACGATGAGAAACCGTGGATGCTAGCCAAAAATGGTGAAACGGAAAAACTGCAGGAATGTTTGAAAAGTTTAATTGTAGAATTACTAAATGTAAATTATATGTTAAGTCCATTTATTCCAAATACTACGGAAAAGATTTTTGAGGTTTTTACAGGTGAAATAGAGCCACCAAAAACACCGCTTTTCCCAAAACAATAAAAAATAATCCCTTGCGGGATTATTTTTTATGTTACTAGTCTTCAGATAGCTTCTTGGAAAAATCTGACAAGTAGAAGCCAACTACGCCACCAATCATTGGAATAAGGACATAGATAGATAAAGCTTGGCAGATACCACCGAGGATTTCGCCGAAGTTTTCACCAGCGGTAGGGAAGATTTGCATCATCAAAGCTACGGATGGATTGAAGACAAAGTTGCTATTTAACCCGAGGAAAGCAGCAGATGCTACATAGCCTACTAGGACGGCAAGAGCCATACCACCGGCTACTACTGCGGCAAAGGTAAATACGCTGCGCTTGTAATCGATGGCGCGGGCGAAGAAGAAGCCAATGACGGTTGCGCCAAATAGCTCTACCATGGTAACGATCCAGAAGCCGCCTTCAGCGATAGCGGTCATAGCGGGCACGTCATAAGCGGTGTCGCCGCCAGCTAGGTGGAAGCCATTGATGATAAGCCAACCGAGCCAAGCGCCAAGTATTTCCGCAATAATGTACATGATACCACGAATGACGGACATGCGGCGAGAAGCCATCATGCCTACGGTGATGATTGGGTTGAGACAGGCGCCAGAAAAGGCGTAAACTGCTACTAGTACTGCGATAATTGCAAAAGCATACATGGCAATATTGGCAATGCCCATGAGTGAAAGTGAAAGCAACAATAGTGCAATGCACATGGTACCGATAACTTCGCCTAGCAAAGCGCCGTAGAATTTGTGGTTTTTGAAGATAGTGAGGATACTTTCTTTTTCCTCATATTTTTTAGCAAAAAATCCGCTGAGGCAAGATTTTTTAGCGCTAGTTGTGGCTTTTATTTCTTCCACCGTGTTGGTTTTAGGAGCCTCGATTTCTGACTTCTTGACAGACTTCTCGGCAGTTTTAGGTTTTGTCGTCTTAGCCTTGGTAGACTTAGCCGACGATTTCGACTTTTTAGTCGCCATTGTGACCTCCTTAAATAATAATTTCTATTATTATAACACGGTTTTTGTGTGTTATAATGAAAAAGTTAATAATTTATTTAGGAAAGAAGATGGGTATAATAGTAAATAAAAACAATCAACAAGATAATGAACTTTCGCGTAGGATTAGTGCGGATTTGCGCGAAAAGGCTTTGCAAGCTTCGGGCGTGGTGGGCGACGAAGAAGTGCCGGATTTTGCGGAGGATTCGGAATATGTGCAAGATTTTAAGAAGACTAGTAGATTCGGTTGGGTGTGGGTAGTATTAATCGTATTAGCGATTTTGTCGGTAATTTCGATTGTATTTTTCTAAAATTTGTTTTGGTAAAAACATAAGCTTGTTATATAATATATAGTATGGATGGTGGAGAAGAGGCCGAAAGGGATAGTTTGTCTGATGCGGCGAAGAAAGTAATTGAAGGTTTTAAGGATACTAGTCCCGAGTTTTTGGGTAGTACCGACAAAAAAGCTAGTCGTGATAAAAATGTGGGTTCCAGCGGTGGTGGTGGTGCGGCTGATGGTTTGAGGTCGGCGGAAAAATTGGCGGCCGGCAATGGTTTAAGCCAGGGTGCTGGTGGGTTAGATGGTGTGCGAGAAAAAGAGAATAAGGCGGGCGGATTATATTCTGGTAGCGGCAAGGGTAGTAAATATAAAAGTAGCAAAGGCGATAAGGGTGGCAAGAAGAAGTCGAAGGGTTGGCTGAAAAAAGGCGGTCCGATTGGGTTGATTTTTGGATTGATTTTTGGGGTGGGGGGAATTATTGGTGGTTCGCAACTTTTTCAACCGTTTAGCTTGGTAGCACAGTTTCAGGAAACGTTTAATTCGATGCAAGTATCGGCAAATACACGGTCTAGCAGATTTTTCCGTTTACAAATGGACTCTGGTCGCGTGAAAGACCCTGTGAAAGGAACTATTTTTGGTAAAACATTTAAAATATCCGAAAAACAACAAGAAAAGTTGAAGCAGCATGGTGTTGAATATGATGATGATTTTAACGGTGAGAGAGTTCTTAAATTTGATGATGGGTCTGGCGAGATTAAGATAATTACGGCAGATGCGAAAACGGCAAAGGCTTTAGGCGATATAGATGGTATTGATGCGACGACTGGTAAAGCTTACAGTAAAGTTGCGGTTTCTTTTGATGATATATATTCTTCTGATACAGATTTTCACCACGCGTATAATACCGGTTCGATGACTTGGCGGGGACAAATTGCTAACTGGTTCGGCACAAGAATGAGTGCGTTTTTGAAGAATAACAATCTAACACGGAATATGTTTAATGGTTACGAGAACAAAAAAGCAGAGTTGGATGGAGATGGCTTGGCGGCGGTGAAAGAAACGTTGGAAGAAAAGACCGATACTATTGTTAATGAGGGTGAGCAAGTTGACGAATCTAAGAAGAAGACTGATGATGATGGAGAAGTTGTTGGTTATGAAAAAGAAGAGAGTTCTAAAGATTCTGGCAAAATGAAAAGAGGAGATACCAGTGATTTGTCGAGTAAAATGAAGAATATAGAGAGTAAATTCTCTGCTAGTGCAAATATAGTATGCGGGGTGTCCAATGCAATAGGTGCAATTACTTTGGCGGTAACGGCAGCGGAAGCTTTGCAGATTATTAACCTAGCGACGGCGTATTTTGAAACGGCAGATAAAGTAAAAGCTGGGTACGGGGACGATGCGCCAATTCACGAACTTTCCACGACTTTGAACGAGAAAAAAACTACTACCGATAAAGTACTTACGGAAGTATCGGTGAATGGGGATGGTGGTTCCGAGAGTGATTATAAGGGCGAGTATAGTGATAAGACGTATGAGAATAAGTCCGCAATGGAAGCGGAAGGCGTAGCGGCGTTGTATAGTGGCGGGAAGGTGAATACGAGCGACGCAAGCGTACAAAGCTTTAATTTAACATCAAGTATTAATAAGGTTATGGGTGGCATAAGCTCAAGCATGACGGCATTTCAGGGTTGTACAATAGCTAAATTAGCTTTTTCTGCATATGAGGCTGTCAATGGCCTTGTGGATACGCTTAAGTGCGTTGGCGGGCTAATTACTTCAGTTGCTGGTGGGGCTGGGATAGCGCTGGCGGTTGATGGTTGTGTTGAACTAGCAATAGATATAGGTGGGGCAATTTTGAAGAGTGTTGCCATTGGTGTAGCTATTGCTGGTGTGTTCAGTGTATTATCTCCGATACTTACTAGTGCATGGACGCGTGATTTGGTATCGGATCTTGGTGGAGTAGATCTAGGCAATGCTCTGACCTCGGGTGGGAATATGTACTTAGGTGGTGCGCATAGAGCAAACGGTGGTTCACCGGCGACTAAAGAAAAATACGAAGGCTATGCGGTAGCACAGCGTCAAGTAATGGAAGATTATGCAAGGTATGAACGTGAGAGTTTAGATCCGTTTGACACAACGTCTAAATACACGTTTATGGGGACTTTGCTGACGCAGCTGATGAATTTTACGTCGGCGAGTTCTTTGATGGGTATAATATCTTCTAGTAGTTCTGCTGTATCTAATTCTGTTGTCGCAATGGGCCCGACTGCTGCAGCTTATGACGTAGCGAAGACTTTACCAAATATGGATGAGAATGCGAGTGATTATTATGGAAAAACTTGCCCATATCTTGCATCGGTTGGAGTGGTAGGTGACGCTTATTGTAATCCATATGTAATGACGGACATGGCCACCATTAATGACGATCCGGCGGACGTGATTGATGTGCTTAAGGATGAATTTGCTGATCAAGCGACAAGTGATGGGAATGTAAAAATTGATGGCGGTTCTGATTTGGCAAAATATATAGTTTATTGCGACGGTAGGACTTCAATGTTTGGGGTGACAGATTACAATATTGTTTCGAGTATTAATTCCTCTACTAGTGCGAACACCGGTAACACCTATACCGATGCGGCGGTAGATGGAGCGATCGGCGCAATTCCGTTGATTGGTGATGGTATTGATGTAATTGAAAATATTAATTCCTTAAATAATCTTGGATACATTAGTGGGGAGTCTTGCGTAGCAGGAAATAATATAAGTGGACAAGCCGCTCCGGGGTGGGACAAAGCCAAATATTATCAGCGGTTTATTGAGGATCAATCTTTGGCGGAATCGATGGGGGTGATTGATAAATCTGCCGTTACTGCGTATTTAGAAGAATATTATCAAGAAAATCCGTTGGATAATTCGTATGAAGGAATGTTGGCGCGGTATTCTGGGCTGGATAAAGAAACAGTCTCAGACATCTTGTATATTGCGAGATACTATGAATTTGTCAATAACTATAATCCTGCAGAGCGGTATGCATTTGGGGTGCCGGAGCTGAAGGTGGAAGACAAATTAATATTTGATAACGAAAATACAGTGGCGGAAAATACGTGGGTAATACTATTAAACCAAATTGGTTATGCTGACGTAAGAAATCGCAGTTTTGCTATATAATAGATGGTTTTTGCGAAAAAGTGAAAATAGGGGTATAATATATATTATATATGGTAGAGTTGGAAAGATTAAAACAGGAACTAAAAAGAGTCAATGCGGAATATGCCGGAATCCGTGACATAGTGGCTGAACAGCGGGCAGAGTTTGGACGCAGAATAAATGAAAAAAAGATGGCAATTTTGGCAAAAATTGCGGAAGCAGAAAAGGCGGCTTTAGATGCGGAAGTGCAGGCGATAGATATTACGGCGTTTACGGCACCAAACGAGCCGGTACCCGAAGTGTATACGCAGGATAATGGTTCTAGCCACCCATTAACTACCGAGATAGATAGAGTTTGTGAGATTTATCAGATGATGGGGTTTGATGTGGTAGAGAGTCGGCAGCTGGACGATGAATATCATATGTTTGATTCGCTGAACTTTGCCAAGGGGCATCCGGCGCGAGATGGGTATGATACTTTTCGTACGGAAGAAGGGTTAATCCCGCCAGCGCATACTTCTACTATGCAGCATAGAGTACTTAAAAAGTATAAAGATAAATTGGCACGAGGTGAAAATATTGCCGTAGTGGTGCCGGGGCGGGTACACCGCAATGAAGATGTAGATGCTACGCATGAGCATACATTCTATCAGTGCGAGGGCGTGTATGTGTCGAAAGATTGTAATATGGGGCAAATGCTAGGAATTTTGCGTGAATTCTTTGAAAAGTACTATGAACAAAAGTTAGAAATCCGCACTCAGCCAGGGTATTTTCCGTTTACTGAGCCGTCGCTCGAATTTATGATTGAAAAGCCGCGGAGTTTGGGCGGTAAAAAAGGCGATTTTTTGGAGATGCTGGGTTGTGGGATGATACATCCGAATGTGCTAAAAATGGCAGGGATAGATCCGAATGAATATCATGGTTTTGCGTGGGGCGGAGGAATGGATAGATTAGTAATGTTACGCTATGGACTAAAGGATGTGCGTTATTTTGAAAGTGGGAAGTTAAACTTTTTGAGGGAGTTTTAAAATGAGAATTTCGCTAAATTGGTTGAAAAAGTATGTAAATGTGAAAGTATCAGACGAAGAACTGGTGCGACTGATTGGCGCACGGTTGGTGGAAGTAGAAGGCGTGATAGATGAAACGCATAAATACGACAATATATATATAGTACGAGTAGAAAAAGTAGAGGAAATTCCGGATACACATCTTACTTTATGTCAAATTAATGTAGGCGATGTGGAGGTGTCGAAGGTAGAGAAAAATGCGGAAGGTTTGGTGCAGGTAGTGTGCGGGGCGCCGAATGTGTGCGAAGGAATGTTGGCGGTATGGATAGCGCCGGGCGCGGTGGTGCCAGCGAGCGTGAACGAAGATGCGCCGTTTGTGATTGGCAAGCGCAAAATGTTAGGCAAATATGAATCTAATGGCATGCTGGCAGGGGCGGACGAATTAGATTTTGATGATAAACACGAAAAGATTGCCGAGATTAATCCTGCAGTGGCGAAGCCAGGTGACTCTTTGGCGGACGTATTTGAGCTGAATGATAAAATTTTGGATATTGAAAATAAATCCCTGACTCATCGGCCGGATTGTTTTGGAATGATTGGGTTTGCGAGAGAAGTGGCTGGGATACTCGGTTTAGCATTTGAAACGTCTCATTTCGGACACACTCAAGGCCGTTCGGCCGAGCTTACGGTCCTCAATGAGGCGTTTCCAAATGCTATCAAAATATCTATCGAGCCATCTATCTGTGCTCGCTACACTGCAATCATTCTGGAAAAGCACGGGGAGCTGAAGCAAAAATATCTGACTTGGCAGGATACGATTTTGGCTAAATCTGGGATGCGGCCGGTGGACCCGGTGGTGAATGCGACTAATTATTTGATGCTACTAACTGGGCAACCATTGCACGCGTTTGACTATGATAAATTTGTGGCGGTGGGTGGTAAGGAAAAGCCAGAAATCAACGTACGGTTAGCAAAACCGGGTGAAGAGCTGGTGCTATTAGACGACAAAGAGATTGAGTTAAATGAAAATGACATTGTGATTGCGAGTGGTGAAGTGCCGGTGGCGCTGGCTGGCGCGATGGGTGGTAAATCTACCGAGATCGATGAGAACACGCGAAATATTATATTAGAATCAGCAACATTTAGTTTGTATAATTTGCGCAAAACGCAAATGGCACATGGGATTTTTTCGGAAGCGATTACGCGGTTTACGAAGGGGCAGCCACCGTATCAAACTTTGGCTGTGGCAGAGGAATGTGCAAAAATGCTTTCTGATGGATTTAAGGTGGCGGCGGTGGCCGATAAATATCCAAAGTCGGAAGAAACCATCGTTGTAAAAATTACAACAGAAGAAATAAATAATTTACTGGGTACTGAATATGACAAAGATTTGATTGTGAAAACTTTGGAGAATGTAGAATTTGCCGTAAAGGAAAATGGTGATTTGTTGGAAGTAACAACGCCGGCATGGCGAACGGATATTCATATTAAGGAAGATATTATTGAGGAAGTAGGGCGGCTTTTGGGTTACGATAATATTTTGCCAACTTTACCATTGCACCAAACGGCTGAGCCAAACAAAATGTGGGAGTTTAAGAAACAAATTCGCGGAATAATGCGGCGGCTGGGTGCGAATGAATTGTTAACTTATAGTTTTGTGTCGGGGAAGTTATTAGAGAAGGCTGGGCAAGACCCAAGAAATTCGTACAAAATCGTAAATTCTATTTCGCCAGAACTGCAATATATTCGTCAATCTATCGTGCCGAGTTTACTGGAAAAGGCATATGTGAATCAAAAAATTCCATTTGATAAGTTTGCTTTGTATGAAATAAATAAAGTTTATCAAAAGGCGTGGGGTATGGACTTTGAGGATGTGCCGGTAGAGAAGATGCAAATGGGGATGGTGCTGGCGGAGCGTAAAAATACGGGAACAGCATATTATAAGACTAAAAAGTATGCGGAAGAATTATTGAAAGAATTGTATATTTCGGCGAAATTTTTGCCGCTTAAGGGAGATCTGGCGGTAAGTAAACCATTTGAACCAAAGCGCAGTGCAGAAATTATTACGGAAGACGGTGAGGTGCTTGGTGTGGTGGGTGAATTTAAAAATTCAGTGAGGTTAAATTTCAAATTGGCGGAATATTTGGCTGGTTTTGAATTTGATATAGATAAATTAATAGAAAAAGCGAACGGCAAAAAAGAAATTTACTTAGGCGAGATCGAGAAACGCGATCTCACAGTTAAGACTACCGGTACTTATGAGGAAGTGATTGAAAAAATTGAAAAAGTGTTGGTGAAAAATAACGTAGTGGCAGAGATTACACCGATTTCGATTTATCAGCCGATAGGTATAAAAGAAAAAAGCATTTCAGTGCATTTGGATTTCCATGGAAAAATTGATAATACTTTGATGCAAGAGTTAGAAAAAATATAAGCGGTTTGCGAAATTGTAACGTTTATGCTAACATAGAAGTATGATTTTGCTAGACGGCGTAACAAAGCAGTATCCGGGTGATGAAAAACCGGCGCTGGATAATGTGTCGCTGCATATTGAGCCGAACGAATTTGTGTTTTTGGTAGGTAAGTCTGGGGCGGGGAAGTCTACCTTGATGAAAATGATTACCAAGGAAGAAAATCCAGATGCCGGGAAGATTATTATCGGTGGGATTGATTTAGATTACGTAAAGAAGCGCCATATTCCGGGATATCGTAGGCGGCTAGGTGTGGTGTTCCAGGATTTTAAGCTGTTGCCACGGCGTACGGTGTACGAAAATGTAGCTTTTGCGTTAGAAATTGCTGGCATGAGTGGCAGAGATATTAAAAAAACCGTGCCAAAAGTACTAGAATTAGTAGACCTATTAGACCAAGCAAAGAAGTTTCCGGGTCAGCTTTCTGGTGGGCAACAGCAGCGGGTGTCTATTGCGCGGAGCGTGGCGCGTCAGCCGAAGATTTTAATTGCGGATGAGCCTACGGCTAACCTAGATAAACTTACTACAGAAGAAATTATTGGGCTATTGAAGCGGATTAATGATTTTGGTACAACAATTTTAGTGACTACACATAATGAAAATATTGTAAATAATTTGCAGAAGCGGGTGGTAACCTTGAAAGATGGTAAAATTGTGAACGACCAAAAGAACAATGGTATTTATAAGCTAGATGAAACGCCAGCGCCAAAAGTGCCAGTGCGAGCGGTACAAACACCGGGCCACGCTTTGAAACAACGTAGGAGGGTAATTCAATAATGACGGAAGAAAAAGTGACACCAAAGGTAGAGCCAAAGGAGGCTAAAGCCAAAAAGCTCAAAAGAGTTACCAAAAAGAGTTTGCGTACCATGCAGAAAACACGGAAAAAGCACCCGATGCGTACACAGGCGCGGATTGCAAAATATGGCGCAAAAGGTTTTGGGCGTAATATTTGGCTATCTACTGCGGCAACAGTGGTGATGGCGATTACTTTAATCATTTTATTTGTCACGGTGGTGGCGAGTGTGATTTTGACTAGTACTGCAGACTTAATGAAGGATAAAATTGATATCACAATTTACGTGAAACCAAATACTTCGGAAGAAGTTTTAGGCGAAATGACGGAAATTATCAAGAGCGATGAAAACGTAAAGAGTGTGGAGGTGTCTAATTCGGAAGAAGAATACGAGAAGTTTTTGGAAGAAAATGCAGATAGTGATGAAGTGATAAATATCTTAGACGAAGATATGAAAAAACTGATGATTGCTAAAATGCAGGGTACGATACGAATAAAAGTTTACAATGTAGACGATTTAACCAGTATTAGGAATTTGGTAGAAACCAACGATACGTTTAAGCAATATACTGATAAAGAAAAGGCGCCGACTTATGACGTAAACCAGGCAGAGATTGCTACGATTACTTCGTGGGCAAGGATTGCGCGCACCGGTGGGTTGATACTAGCAGTAGTGTTTTTGGTAATATCTGTATTGATCATATTTAGCACTATTAGAATGGCGATTTTCTCACGTCGGGAAGAAATTTACATGATGAAGTTGGTGGGGGCGGAGAAACGCTTTATTCGTGGGCCGTTTTTGGTGGAAGCAGAGATTTGCGGGGTGATTGCGGGGCTAGTGGCGGCTACGGTGAGTTACTTTGGTTTTATGTTTATGGCGCCAAAGTTGGCTGGCTATGGTATAGACGTAACGGCTATTACGGATGTATTACAATCTAATAAATTAATTTTAGTGTATTTGGTATTTATTGCGGCAGGTATGATAATTGGTAGAATATCGGCGAGACTGGCGGTGTCTAAGTATTTGCATAAAACTTAATCTGGCTTAAACTTTCTTTGGAAAAAAATTTAGCAAAGAAATGGCGAAATTCAAATCAGAAGTGAATTCCGATTTGAATTTTGATTATTATGATATAATAAGGTTATGATTAAAATAAACATTAGAAATATATTGATGAGTGGGGCTGTCTTTGGGATGATGGTGTCGCTTATCGTTGGTACGGTAATAAATAATATAGAAGTAAATGGTATTTCTAAGGCTTGCCAGAACTCGGCGGCGTGTCGTGAGGCGGTAGCTAAAGAGGAGGAGGCGAATAAGAATGCAGCAGCGGCTTCTAATTCGGCGGACTATTTTCAGATGAAAGTAAGTGAGCTATCGATGGAAATTTCTTCGCGAGAGTCGGAGATTGTGCAGACTGAAGTGCAAATAAAAGAATTAAAGAAACAAATTTATCAAACGCAGCTGAAATTGGAAGAAGAGCAAGAGGCCCTAGCAGAACTTTTGATTAATATGCATTTTGAGGGAGATTCGGAGCCGATTCAGATTTTGGCAGGTTCGAGCTCTATTTCTGACTTGGCAGAAAAGGCGGCGCGCGAAGAAGTGGTGAAGCAACAAATTAGCGTGTCGGCAGTGGCGGTGCGGAGCGCGAAGCAACAGTTAGAGGATGACAAAGCAGAAGTAGAAGAGTTATTGGCTAGCCAGCAGGCGGCAAAGGAGGCTTTAGTAGCGAAGCGGGGTGAGCAGCAAAACTTAGTGGAAAAGTATCAAAATGATGCAGAGGCGTATGCAGAAGTGGCAAAGGCGGCACAAGAAGCACAGCGTGCCGCCGAAAAAGCAGAGCAAGAGGCGCACCCAGAGCTTTATCGTGGTAGCGCCTACACTGGTGCAAATACTTACCCATGGCAGGAGGATTGTCCGGCAAAGCAGGATTGGTATGGCACAGTATGGGATGGATACTATATTGGTGGTTATGTGTGTGAATGTGTGAGCTATACAGGATGGAAGGCTTATGAGGCTTACGGTGTAGTGCTAGCTTGGGGTAATGCATATAGCTGGGACGATCGTGCGCGCGCAGCGGGCTATACGGTAGATCATACTCCGGCGGCGGGTACGATTGGCCAGGTAGATGGCGGAGCGTATGGGCACGTGTTTTGGGTAGAAAGTGTAAATGGCGATGGCTCTATTAACGTAACAGAATATAATAATTCGTATGCCACCTATCTATATTCTGGTGATTCGCATTTTGGTGATTTTGGAGCGCGGACTATTGGCGCAGGTGAAGTGGGTAGGTATAATTATATACATTTGTAGGAACACAATATTTATTAAAATTTTAAAATTTTAAACTTTTTTTCAATAATGTAGGTAACAGCTAAATCTAATCCCTTTCAGAGCTTGGACTCGTTTGTTTTGTAATTTATACAACATAGGGCAAGAAAAAATCTCCTTAGTCGCTGCGCTGGGGAAGATTTTTTTCATTGCTAAGTTGTATAAATTACGGCAAACGAATCTGCAACAAATCTCATTATACTCTGAAAGGGATTAGATTTAGTTGTTATATGTCTTGGAAGAAAGAAGGCTTGGAGTTTAAAATTCGCGTGGCTACTCGCTAATTTTTGTCTTATCTAGCAAGACAACGTATTCCTCTTCCGAACTCTCTAGTCCATTGCGTGCTAGTGTTGAGGACGCCGTTGTAGAATTCTAAATAATAAATTTTTGTGTTGTTATATACGGTGCTTGAAAAGTAATTCATGGTTGTACCAGGAATAACCTTATTACTATACAGAGAACCGTTTAATATAAAGTATAGAGGGGATGTACCTAATCCCGTATAAGAGCTTGATGAGTTATTATTATATAGATAATTTAATCTTGCAAATTCATTGGTAGAGCCGACAATCGTTTCGGATTGATTTGATATAGTGGGCAGTCTCCATCCCTTAGGGCAGACGGAGTTTTTAGGGTTATTTTGTATATTATTTAGCGTATCATTAGTTAAGGTGCTGGAATTATTGGAAGCTATAGCTGCAGTCCAGTTGTAGTAATTGCCTAGTGAGTAGTGATCGGTGCCAGCATTATTCGTTATACTAGCAGAGTATGGAACAGTGTTAGAGTTTACCCAGTCGGTTACGGTACTACCGGTAGAGTTGATTGTTCTAGCTGAACTGGCCGGAGTCCAAGTGGTAACGCCTGTGGCAGAATTATAGCTGTATCCGTTGGCTTGAGAGTAAGCTTTGGTCAAAGAATGATCTGTCAAATCTGTATCTTCTGAGGTAAGAACCTTCATTTTGGTAGAATCTTGTTCATCGGCAACTATGTCGAAGTCTAGATTCTGTGTCATCCAGCAATGCCCATCGGCTAACTTTGCTACCCAATATAATTTATTGTCTCTCGTATCCACTAATTGTGTAGCGGTAATTTCTCCGGTATAGGTAATGCTATTACATATATTACCGTCAATATCCTGCATTGCATAGTATGAGCCATTGTCGTCTTGATAAGCTATATTTTTTCCGGCCATAATAAAGGCAGTTTCAAAATTGCGAATTATCGCTCCGTTACTACTGTGAGGGTGAGTAAGTATGTATTTTATCTGTCCTTTGTAAGTTCCGGCATATTGGCTAGAACTAGCATATACAGAGTAAGTAGTAGTGAAAGAAGAGCCTTGGCTCATATCAGTGGTAACAGCAGGAAGTGAAGCTACTCTGACCCAGCTATTTGGCACTAACCCATATACATTGTTGTAACTTTGCTCTATGACTGGCGGAGTAGAAGAAGGGTCATTTTCTATATTATTTAGTTTCATAGCCCAAGCAGATGTGGGACCGTTAGTTGATAACCCAGTTTCTATACCATTTAGTGGTGAGGCCGGATCTACTAACTTATTGTTGCCTAATTCATTATTGGAAAAACCGTTGGCGTATACGCTGTACCCATTGCTGTCATTGCACAATGTGGTAATGGTTGTTTTGCCTATATCTTCCTGATAGGTACCTACATTTACTACGGTATTATGTTCGTTATTGATTACGTTGGATAATGTGCAGGCAGAATATATAGATATAGTTAGATCGTCTGAACTAGAGATACTGGAATTGGTAGCAGAAGAATGAAGAGATAAATGAAACAAAACTAAACCAGACACAATAAGAAGGGGAATACCAAACAGGAGAATATTACGAAATGTGTAGTAGAAGAAATCTGTTCTACTATTTACTACTTTATTTTGTTCTAATTTATGGCCCATCTTTACCTCGCTTACTTTATTATGCTTTGTGGTGTCACCTAAGTTAATGAGGATTAACAAAAATGGCACCGCAAGGGGTGCAACAATCTCATATTTTCACCAGCGTAGCTGTTTCAAACAATCGACTTCCTTACGGTGCCGTTTTTCGTTTAAAACAACTACTATGAAAAATGGCTGGTATTTATATAATATGAAATTGTTGCTCTTTTATTGTAGCATATTATTTTAGGTTTGTGCTTAAAATGGGCTTAAAAAATTTGCGAAAGTCGCGTTATGAAAAAATTTGTGCTAAAATAGAGTAATGAGTAAGCAAAAGTGGGAAGAAAAAAAGACAAGTTTAGGTAATGCCATAATAATATCTGCCGTGATGTTGGTGGTGGGGATTTTTGTGGGGGCGAACTGGCAGAATTGGTTTGGCGGATTTGCGCCGTATCTAGGCATTAATTCTAGTGTGAAATCTGATGTGGACTGGTCGGCATTAGATGAGGTATATAACAAATTGGCGAGTACTTATAATGGTGAAATTTCTAAGACGGACGTAGTGGAAGGTGCGAAGAAAGGCTTAGTGGAATCGCTAGGTGATATATATACGGTGTATATGGATACGGAGGAGAGCGCAGAATTTTATGATGATTTGCATGGCAATGTAGGGTCGGGGATTGGTGTAGAGATGGGCTTACGTGATGGCTATGTGCGGGTGCTGCGTACCTTGCCGGATAATCCGGCACGCAAAGCTGGGATACTAGCTGGCGATATTATTTATAAAGTAGATGGGGGAGAAGTATATAATCTCTCTACCGACGAGATCGCTAAGAAAGTGCGAGGCGAAACTGGCTCGGAGGTGACGGTGACGGTAGTGCGTGATGGTGAAGAAAAATCTTTCACTATGAAGCGCGAAGCGATAAATAATGTGTCGGCATACGTGGAATATGATGGCAAGACGGCAATTATTACGGTAACGAGGTTTGATAATAATACTGGTACCATGGTGCAAGGGTTTGCAAAAGAATTTGCTGATAAAGGCATCAACAAGGTAATACTGGATCTACGTGGTAATGGTGGTGGATATGTGAGTGCGGCACAAGATTTGCTCAGTTTGTGGTTGGATAATGAGAAGATCTTAGTTCAGAAATCTAAGCATTTTGGCAATACTAATACTAACAGTGGTGCCGGCAAGGCAATCCTTAAAGATATGGAAACGGTAGTGTTGGTAAATGGTTCTACGGCTTCGGCGTCAGAGATTGTAGCGGGAGCGTTGCAGGATTATGGTAAGGCTACGGTGGTGGGGGAAACTACTTATGGTAAAGGTGTAGTGCAAAACTTGTATGATTTGTCTGGTGCGACAGTGCTTAAGGTGACGACGGCAGAGTGGTACACGCCAAATGATAGATCTATCAACAAAACTGGAATCAAGCCTGATATAGAAGTAGAGCGGACCTACGAAGATATTAACGCGATGCGTGATCCGCAAATGGATAAAGCTAAAAGTCTATGATTTTAAAAAATAACAGGGGTGGTTCGGAAGAAAGATACGCGCTTTCTTCGGGAGAAAAGTGATGAAAATTGTGATCGCTACCGCAGTGTATTATCCGATGATAAACGGGGTGGCGGTCTTTTCGCATAATTTAGCAGTGGGGTTAGCGAAGCGTGGCAATGAAGTGATGGTGATTTGTCCATCACAAACTGGGCGGAACTATACGCGAACAATCGATGGGGTAAAAACTGTCTATTTGAGATCTGTGGATGCTAAAGTGTATCCCGATCAGATCCATGATGTGCCGAAAAAAAAGAAATTTCTGGGCATAAAATTACCACATTTGGTGTATCGGCATGGATTAAGGGTGTCGGTGTTCCCACAGATGGAAGTGAAGAAGGCTTTAGATGAATTTCGGCCGGACGTAGTACATGTGCAGGTGTCTGACCCGATAGGGCTTTCTGTGGTGTGGTATGCCAGACGGCGAGGGATTCCGGTGGTAACAACGGAACATAATCAGCCGGACGTGTTTACTGACACGTTGAAGGTGCCTGGTGTGGTGAAAAAGCCAGTAAATTATCTTTTGACTTCGTATTTTAGAAATCGGCAAAGCAAGAGTGATTTTGTAACGATGCCAACAGAACAGGCGATTAAAGATTTGATTTGGTCGCGCGGAAAGGGATTTCCAGTGCCGGTGGCGGCGGTAAGTAATGGGGTAGATTTAGCTTGCTTTGAGCCAGGGAAGGCGCCGGCGGAGATTTATTATAAGTATGGTGTGCCGACCGACCGGCCTATAGTGTTATATGTGGGGCGGGTGGATCCGGAGAAAAAAGTGGGCGTGATAATAGATGCGTTTAATGAGGCGCGTAAAAAAGTTTCGAAGGCGCTGCTAGTGATAGTTGGCGATGGCGTAGATAAACTACGTTTAATGCAAAAAGTAGAAAAGATGGGGCTGGGCGGTGATGTAAAGTTTTTGGGGCGAGTGCTGCCGCCGGATTTGTATGAACTATACAAGATCGGGGATGTATTTGCAACAGCTAGTGATATTGAAACGCAAGGAATAGTATTGATAGAAGCTGCGGCGTGTGGTTTGCCGTTGATTGCAGTAGATGGGGGTGCAGTGGGCGAAGTGTGCCGTGATGGCGAGAACGGATATTTATGCCAACCGGGAAATGTGATGGAGATTAGTGAGGCGATGACGCGAATTTTATCTGACAGCTCCTTGCATGCTAGATTTTCTAAAAAATCAGTTGAAATTGCCAGTGAACATGATTTTGAAAAAACTCTAGATAAGTTTGAAAATATTTATAAGTGTGTGATTGATAAAAAAAATAACCCACAGGGGTTTGAAAGTGGGGTTGACATTTAAATCGTTGTGCGGTAGAATTAATTCAGATTATGTTTTACTTCTGCTTCGTTGCAGGAGTAATTTTTAGTTTTATTGTGACTTTGACGTCTTCAATAGAAACTTCCATAAGCCTCCTTTCTCCTTACCGTTAACTAATTATTAATTTTCAACCCCACTAAAAATTAGTGTAGCATATCTATAGTTTGTATTCAAGATAGGTTAAACGACTATATTTAATAGCTTGGCTTTTGGCACGAAAATGGTTTTCTTGATGCCGTTTGCGGTGTATTTTTGGATTTTTTCGTCGGCAAGGGCGAGTTCTTTGATTTTATCTTCGTTTTCTAAGTCGGATTTATCTACTGTAAGTTTGGCACGAAGTTTGCCATTGATTTGGACCACTACTTCTACGGTGTCGCTAGCGAGATATTTTTCTTCCCATTTTGGCCATTCGTCATTCGCGCCTAATTTTTCTAGCATTTCGGAAGCTAGGTGTGGAGCGAAGGGTTTAAGTAGTTTGGCGAGCGTGATTAAATCTTCTTCAACTGCGCCGACTTTATAAAGTTCGTTGATGTATTCCATCAAAGCGGCGACGGCGGTGTTAAAGTTGTAGCGATGAATGTCTTCGGTTACTTTCTTTATCGTCCTGTTACGAACGCTAACGTTCTTATCTCGGAACGCTTCGTCGCGCCCGTCGTTACGGGGCTCCTCGCTCCGTACGCTCCCGTCGTCGCGTATGCTCCGAGATAAGACATTAGCGTTCTTGTCGAATACTAAAGTCCAACAGCGATTGAGGAAGCGGTAAACTCCACCAACTGAGCGGGTGTCCCAGGCGGCATCTTGGTCGTAAGGGCCGATAAACATTTCGTAAGTACGAAGAGTGTCGGCGCCGTAGCCATCGTTGATGACGTCGAGCGGGTCTATCACGTTGCCTTTACTCTTGCTCATCTTTTTGCCATCTGGGGCGTTGATGTAACCATTGTAAAGCAAGCGCTTGATGGGTTCGCGGAATGGCAGGTAGCCTTCGTCGGCAAAGAATTTACACCAAAAGCGAATATATAATAAATGCGCTACGGCGTGGTCACCACCGCAGTAATAATCTACCGGTTCCCAATATTTGATGGCGTCTTGATCCCAAGCGGCTTCTTTGTCGTGTGGGGAGGCGTAGCGCCAGAGATACCAGCTGGAACAGGCGTAGCCGTCTAGGGTATCGGTCTCGCGGGTCATTTCTTCGACTTGACCGGTGGCTTCGTTGTAGATATTGACTTTGAGCCAGTCAGTGGCTTTGGCTAGAGCACTGCGGCCGGAGTTGTCTGGCTGATAATCATCTACCTCTGGGATAAGCACTGGTAACTGATCTTCTGGGATAGGATGAGGATTGCCTTCGCTATCGTAGGCGATAGGAATGGGGCAGCCCCAGTAACGTTGGCGGGAAATGAGCCAGTCGCGCATACGATAGGTGGTCTTGGGGGTGCCGAATTTGTCGCGGTCGCAAAGCTCTGTTTCGACGATGGGGAGGCTGAAGGTCTCGGCGAATTCGCGGTCGCGGTCGTCCATGGCCGGCACAGCCATAATGGCACCGGTACCGTAGCCGGATAGGACGTAGTCTGCCACCCAGATGGGTATTTTGGCCTTGGTGGCGGGATTGATAGCGTATGAGCCGGTAAAGACGCCGGTTTTTTCTTTGTTTTCTTGGCGTTCGATTTCGGATTTTTTCAGGGCAGCGGCTTTGTAAGCGAGGACTTTTTCGCGCGTATCGTCGGTAAGAAGTGCATCTAATCCTGGGTATTCCGGGGCTACCACTAGAAAAGTAGCGCCGTAGATAGTGTCTGGGCGGGTAGTAAAGACAGTGATATGCGGTGCGCCACCTACTACTTCGAAACCTATTTCTGCGCCAGTGCTGCGGCCGATCCAATTTTTCTGCATAGTTTTAATTTTTTCAGGCCATTCGAGATTGTCGATTTCTTCTAGTAATTCGTCGGCATATTCGGTGATTTTGAAGAACCACTGTTTCATCTTTTTCTTTTCTACCTCGTGGCCACAGCGCCAGCATTTGCCGTTTTCGACTTGCTCGTTGGCAAGAACGGTTTGGTCTACTGGGCACCACCATTGGTAGGATTCTTTTTGGTAGGCTAAGCCTTTTTTGTAAAGCTGCAGGAAGCACCACTGGGTCCATTTGTAATATTCCGGATCGGAAGTATTGATTTCGCGCGACCAATCTATGGCATAGCCAAGGCGTTTGGCTTGTTTACGGAAGTTGGCGATGTTAGTTTTGGTTACATCTTGCGGAGCAGTGCCGGTTTTAATGGCGTAGTTTTCGGCCGGTAAGCCGAAAGTGTCGTAGCCAAAGGGACGAAGTACGTTTAAGCCTTGTTGAGCATAGAACCGCGTAAGCACATCAACAATGGTAAAATTGCGCACGTGGCCTACGTGTAGGCCGGCACCAGAGGGGTAAGGAAACATTTCGGCGAGCATCATTTTAGGTGTGCTGGGTTTTTCAGTAGCCTTGAAGGGCTTGGTTTCTTCCCAGACTTTTTGCCATTTTTGTTCGATTTTGAGCGGTTCGTATCTTTCCATAAGATATATTATACCATAGAATATGGATAGTAAAAAGCACCGCATTTGGGGCGGTGCCTTATGATTTTACTGGTATACGAGGACGTTTTTGACAATCCTGGCGCGCAAGGCTTTATCCGATTCGATCGATTCAGCGATTGCGGGATTGGCGGATTGGAAGCAAAAGATCGCACGCTCAACTGTATCCATATAGGGCGGATAGATCGCATGCTCTTCATAGAATGCTTCTCTGCCGAGTTTGTATGCTTGTTCAACATAAAAATCACTTGGACGCAACCCTAGAATCTCTGCGGCTTCTTTTATGAAGTCGTAATCTTCTTTGACGTTATCGAATCCGATTATCTCCGCGGGGAGAAATAAGAACTGCAAGAACGGATCGATGCTTGTAAAGCTTTTGCCGTTAATGTTGTCTTCTTTAATTCTTTGCTCGTGCACGGCGACAATGGCCTTAAAAAGTATGTCACCTTTTTCCTCGCAAGTAATGCCTTTTCTCGCAATTTGTTTGTGGAACTTTTCGCATGTCTTGCGAGGGGTTTCGCTATACATTATTATGTCCGCGATATTTTCGGGCAACTTGATTCCGATACGATTCAATGATTGCCGGATAGAATTTATGCCGACGAGCATGGGCTGCTTAATGTGGACAAGTCTTTCCGCGCTGCAATTTGAAGAAATACATTCTGCGCGAGGGTATAGACTGGGGCAATATCTATTGACTTGCCTTCTCAGGACGTCCCAATAAATGGGGCTTACTCTTGTGGGGCTAAAACTATTTGGCATTTTTGTCCTCCTTAAGGTACAGATAGTACACCTATAAATAGATGTCCGTTTCTAATCATATCACACTTATGTAAAAAAGTCAATGAGGCCGATTTGAAAGAAGTGCAAAATAATGGTATTATATAGCTGATATGAAGACGGTTTTAGTGTTAGATAATATACGGTCTTGTTATAATGTAGGGGCAATTTTGCGCACCGCAGAGGGATTTGGAGTAGAAAAGGTGATACTTTCTGGCTATACGCCTAGGGTGCATGATGTGAATTTGTTGCCACATTTGCGAGAGAAATTAGATAAAGAAATACATAAAACGGCGCTCGGT
>JAFOJO010000018.1 GCA_017421325.1 Candidatus Saccharimonadota bacterium | reverse complement strand
GCGCTCGGTGCGGAAGATATGCTAGATATATATTCGTCTGGTGATATAATTGGTGATTTGAAAGATTTAAAAAAACAGGGATGGCAAGTAGTGGGGTTGGAAAATAATGTTGAAAATGTACCGATTTTTGCGCTAAATAACCCTGAACTAAAAGGAAAAATATCAGATAAGGTAATCTTGATTTTGGGTGAAGAAGTGAAGGGGATAGATTATTCGTTGTATGATATAATTGATCTGTTTGTAGAAATCCCGATGAAGGGAAAGAAAGAGTCGTTTAACGTGTCTGTGGCGGCTGGAATTGCCACTTATGGTATAATGAACTTATGATAAGAGTGTATACTACGCCGACTTGTGCATATTGCCATGCTTTGATGGACTGGCTGGATGATATGGGGGTGGAATATGAGGAGGTGGATGCGACTAAATACCCAGAAATTTCCACAGTGCCGGTGACTGAGATAAATGGCGAGCGGATTGTGGGGTTTGATCGCCCGGCCATCAAGCGGGCTTTGAAAAATCTGAAGAAACAATTTCTGGATATAAAATACCCCGCGTGAGCAGGGCAAAGAGGAATAAGGAGTGTTAACTCTTTGGTTTGGGGTCTAAATACCAATATACATAAGGTCCTTTGCAGGCTTTATGAATGACGTCTGTATCTGTGGAAATGCGGACGCGTTTGCCATTTGCGAGCTCTGCAAGAGCTGTCATTTTGCTACCATCTTTAGAGAACTCTAAGTTTCCGAATAACTTGCGGACATATCTGATGGGGTGACCAGACTCAAAGATTGCATCTCGATTGGCGAAGATATAGTGTTCAAGCAGACTACTGTCCATATCATTCACAAATAAGTGTGTAGGCATAAATAATATAGATTGGATTATTTCGTTTCCGTAGTAGTTAAAGTGTGAATTGATGCAGATTTTGTACTCGAGATTAAAATTTTCCAAAAACCAGCTGTTTAGTTCGGTGAGATAATTCGGTAAACTTGGTGGCTCATAAAAGCTTTCGAATGACCAGCTTAGCCGGTTAAGAAATGGCTTTCCGAGTATTATATTGCCAGTAATGTAATGTTTAGTATAAATTTGTTTTGTAAATTTATTCCAGTCTATACCTTCATATCTTAGGCAAGCAATAGCCAACCGGCCATTTGCAAGCTCAGTTACAAAGGTTTCGTATTGGTGGCCAGATGAGTCATTGGCATAGCCGTAGTAAGACAACACTTTTGCGATATCCTCTCTGAACTCTACTTCTCGACCATACCAGTCATAAAGTTTTTCGTTGAAGATCAAAGTCATACGGTCCTCGGGGAAAGATACCTCTTTACGTTCGCTGGGGCCTATAAAGATACGATTCTCGGGGAAAGATGTCTCTTTACATCCGCTAGTGCCTATAAAGATAAGTGTTCTTTTGGGGATGGGGCCATTAAAAGTCTCTACGGCCTGAATTGCATTGTAGAGTTTTTCTGACACATTTATCACTCCTTTGTAAGATTCTAGTTTTAAAAAACTCTTGACATATTTTAGCATTATTTTTTGATTTTGTAAAGGTATTGCGGAAAGTGGGGAAAAGTGATAAAATGAATAAAATTATCTATTAATTAAGGAGCTATATGCCTGAACCTAAGAAACAGAGTAGCCCACGGAAGACTGGGCTTCGCAGGAGTCATTTGCGGCTTGCGCTAGCTCGGAGAGTTAATAAAACTTCTCCAGTAAAAGCGTTTGAGACCAAGAAAAAGACCCCAAACCTTAAAGTTAAAACTAATAAAAAAGCAGTAAAAGGAAAAGAAGCTTAAAAATATGGCAAGTAATCGACATTTAGGTAGAGTTATTGTTCTACAGAGTTTGTACGAATATGAACTAAGAACCCTCGCACACGACCCAGAAGTCGATTTGGATGTAATTGTCGCAAAGAACATTGAGCCATACGAAAAAGCTCTTGGTGATACTGAGTTTGTATATAACTTAGCTCACAAAGTTGCAGAAAATTTTGAAACACTAGATACGGCCTTGGCACCGATGGCGCCAGAGTGGCCGATCAGTTCTATTGCGGCGATTGATCGTAACGTTCTGAGGATGGGGCTATATGAACTTTCGGAGTGCAGAGATAGTATTCCTCCGAAAGTAGCTATTAATGAAGCTGTAGAGCTAGCGAAAGCATTTGGTAGTGAAAACTCTTCAAAGTTTATTAACGGGGTGCTGGGCACGGCGTATAAGCAGCTTGGAATTGTTGAAGAAAAAAATGAATCAAGAAATAAACCGGTCGAGGGAGCCGCTGGCGCGAAGGGCACTGAAAGTGCCAGAAGCATTGCCGACGGAAAAGATTAAAGAGTCTGCCTTTGACAAGATAAAATCGGCGGTTTTTCGGAAGAAAACAGCCATTCAAGAGATAGTGCGTGAGCCGACTTCGGGTGGGATTGTTTTTCGATTCACCAAGGATCAAAAAGATATTGAAATTCTTTTGATTCAGGATTCCAAGGAGCGTTGGACGATTCCGAAGGGACATATTGAGCCAGGAGAGACGGCTAAGGTGACTGCGCGACGGGAGATAGAAGAAGAAACGGGGCTTTTAAATATATCTGTGCTTACTTGGCTTGGGAAGATTCATTTTAAGTATCGCCGACTAGATAAATTGGTGTTAATGACTACACAGGTTTATTTGGTGCAGGCTTTGGATAATCATGAAACACCGACGCCAGAGAAGTGGATGAAGGGGATAAGATGGTTTTCGTTTACCGATGCGTTGGAGGCGATAGAATATGAGGACATCGAGAAGTTGATGCTGATTGCGAAGAAGAAGATACGGGCGGGGGATTATTAACAGATTAAAACCGTGTTTGTATTAAAAAGGTGAGTTTTTATTAGAAACGCGGATTTTAATAATTAAATTATTAAAAGGAGAAAAATGGATTTTACACCTTATCAAGAGTTTGCAAAAGAAAAGTTGGGATTTGAATTTAACGATATTAATTTACTAGTAACGGCGCTGACGCATCGGAGTTATGTGAACGAGCATAAAAATACGCACGAGCATAATGAAAGGTTAGAGTTTTTGGGGGATGCAGTGCTAGAACTAGTGTCGTCAGACTTTTTGTATCGGAATTATAATTATCCGGAGGGAGTGATGACGGCTTTGCGTGCGGCACTAGTGCGGACCGAATCTATCGGTGATGCGGGGAAGGAACTGGGGTACGAGCCACTAGTGAGACTATCTAAAGGCGAGAAGAATGGTTCGGAACGGGCGCACGATGTGATACTGGCGGACTGTTTCGAAGCGGTGATCGGGGCGATTTATCTAGACCAAGGGTACGAAGTGGCGCGGGAATTTATAGATAAGCATATTTTAGTGAAAATAGATACAATTTTGGATGAAGGTTCGTGGCGTGACCCAAAATCGTATGTACAGGAATTGGCGCAGAAAGTAGACGGCGTAACACCGGTATATAAAACTTTGAAAGAAGAAGGGCCAGACCACGATAAAATATTTACGGTGGGGATTTATGTAGGAGAAAGTTTGAAAGGTACCGGGGTGGGGCATTCTAAGCAAGAAGCGCAAACTGAGGCAGCACGTGAGGGGGTGAAAATGTACCAAAAGTTGCGTAAACAGCAGCAGAGATAGGGGATGGGTATTCCGAATCGGTTTATTTGACTTTTTGAAATATTTGTGGTATAATGAGAGGACGGACCCCTTGTTGGGGTGGGGTTTTCTTTTGTAAAGATTTGTGATATAATTAGTGGAGTTAATAATTTAAGGAGAAACAATGCTAGCGATTCGCATGCAACGTAATGGCCGGACGCATTATCCTACGTACCGGATAGTCGTCCAAGAATCACAGCGCCACCCTTTGTCGGGGCGGGTTGTGGCTGAGGTCGGCAATTATAACCCAGCTACCAAAGCTCTAACTTTGGATAAAGAGTTGGTAGAAAAATACTTAAGTAATGGTGCGCAACCCTCCAGCCGCGTAGCGTTCATTTTGAAGAAAAATGGCGTGAAGTTGCCAAAGTGGTATAAGGAGCCTGCGCAGAAAAAGGCAGTGGCAAAGCACGCTGATAAATTGCGCAAGAATCAACCAAAGGAAGAACCAGTTGCTGAAGAGACACCGGCGGAAGAAGCGCCTGTGGAAACTCCAGCAGAATAGAAAAATAGCCCTTCGCGGGGCTATTTTTTTGTGCTATAATAAATAAAAATAACTAATATGGAGAAAATATGGCTACTATCGACCAACAATTTGTAGAATATATCGTAAAAACCCTAGTAAATAATCCAGACAAGGTCGCAGTCGAACGGAAAATTGATGAAAAAGGCGTGCTACTATCCCTAACTGTAGATCCAGAAGACGTAGGACGGGTGATTGGTAAACGTGGTGTAACGGCGCAAGCGATCAGAGTACTTCTTCGTGCACTTGGCACTAAACAAGACGCTCGCTATAATCTGAAGATTGTGAATACTGATGAAGATGGTGGTGCTAAAGCTGTGAAGTCAGAAGTAGTAGAGGAAGTAAGTGAAGATGTGGAAGAAACCGAAGAGTCAGAAGGTGAAACATCGGAATTAGCTGAAAAAACTCGCGCAGAACTAGCTGATTTGGATGATTTGGATATTTAGTTTATTGCACAATTCATCAATATCGAGGGACATAAAGACAAAATCCGCCTTTTGGCGGATTTTGTCGCCGAAGGGGCGAAGCAGTGTGATAAAATTTATTATCACACTGCGAAGCTCCCGAGATATGATGAATTATGCAAGGGTGCGAAAAAGTAGCGAAAATATCCTTGACAGTATTTTTCTATCGTGTATAATTAAACATAAGCTAACTAACTGCGAGTCGGCTTTGTAGAAAACACAATAGTTGAGAGTTTATCTATGTCTAAAAAATGTCTTCCGTTGAGGGCATTTTTTGGTTTTGAGAGAATTATTAGGGCGCTTCGCTTTGTCGCTGCGTGCGCTGCTCGCTCTCCGTATGTTTAATACGGTTCGCTGCGCTACTCCTTGCTCCTCGCGAAGCATCTCTACTAATACTCTCAAAATAGGTATTGTAATATGGACGGCGATATGATAAACTTGAATACAAGAAGTAGTGTGCCCTGTTTTTGTAATCTTGTGAGAGCTAGCGACTCTCAGGGGGAGACCGGGCAGTAATCTTCGGCGCTAAAGATTAATAACAACACTAATAAAAAGAGGTAGAATGGCTACAAAACCGAAGTCAGGTGAAAGAGTATTTTTCACCGAAGGTGACCAAGCGCTTCCAATTCCGGATCTTACTGCGCACCAGAAAGATTCGTGGGAAGACTTTGTCAAAAACGGACTACGGGAAGTTTTTGCTGAGCTAAATCCAATCGACGATTACACCGGGCAAAAGCTATCCTTACGGTTCAAAGATTATTATTTTAAAGATCCAAAGGAAACTGAGGAAGAAGCGAAGTACAACTTGGCTACTTACGAGGCGCCTTTGCACGTGCTGGTGGAACTAGAAAATAAGACCACGGGCGAAAAGAAAGAACAGGATATTTACTTTGGTGATTATCCTTGGATGACGGATCGTGCGACGTTTATTATTAACGGTACTGAGCGCGTAATCGTATCGCAGCTGATTCGTTCGGCTGGTGTATTTTTCAATGCTGAAATGATTGGCTTGAAAAATTACTATGGCGCTAAGGTAATTCCTGGGCGTGGTGCATGGCTGGAGTTTGAAACTGCAGTAAACGGTGCAATGTATGTAAAGATCGACCGTCGTCGCAAGATTCCTGTAACCACTTTTCTACGTGCGCTTGGCATGACCAAGTCTGAAATTAAGAGTAAATTCGAAAAAGTTGACAATGGTGAGAGGAAATATATCGAGGCAACGCTTGAGAAAGATACGACTTCTAGCCAGGGCGAAGCTTTGCTTGAGGTTTACCGCCGGATTCGGCCGGGTGACCTTGCTACGGTAGAAAACGCAAAGTCGATGATTGAGCGGATGTTCTTTGATCCGAAGCGGTATGATTACTCTAATGTAGGTCGCTTTAAATTGAATCGCCGCTTGCATAAAGATTTGCCAAACGATCCAGAGCATCGCACTTTGCAGATGGATGATGTGACTGACATTATTTCAGAGATTATTCGCTTAAATAATACACAAGAGCCAGCAGACGACATCGACTCTTTGTCGAATCGCCGTGTGAAGTTGGTGGGTGAATTAGTACAAAGGCAATTCCGCTTAGGTATGCTTCGCTTGCAGCGTAATATTCTAGATCGGATGTCGATGGCAAATCTAGAGGAAGTGACGCCTTCACAGCTTCTAAACTCTCGCCCAGTAGTGGCAGCAGTGAAAGAATTCTTTGCTACCTCACAACTTTCACAGCTAATGGACGAAGTCAACCCATTTTCTGAGCTAGCACACAAGCGCCGCTTAAGTTCGATGGGGCCGGGTGGTTTAACGAGGGAACGTGCGGGCTTTGACGTGCGTGATGCTCACCCGACTCACTATGGTCGTATTTGTACGGTAGAGACGCCAGAAGGTGGCAACGTAGGTTTGGTGCTAAACTTTGCAACTTATGCTCGGATTAATGAGTACGGTTTTATCGAAGCGCCATATTTGGTAGTGAAAAACGGTAAGGTGACAGATGAAGTAGTTTACGTAGATGCCGACACTGAAAACGATATGATTATTGCGGATGCTTCGGTAAAATTAGATAAAGATGGTAAGTTTGTAGAAGACTGGGTATCGGCACGGGTACACGGTGCACCTTCTCAGGTAGAAGCTAAGAATGTGACACATATTGATGCAGCACACAAGGAAATTCTAGGCGTATCGGCAAGCCTCATTCCATTTGTAGAGAAAAACCGTGTAGACCGCTCGCTCATGGCCTGCGCAATGCAAAAACAGGCAGTGCCATTGCTTCGCCAAGACAACCCGGTAGTAGGTACCGGTATCGAGCGTGAAGTCGCTAAAAACACTTCACAGCTAGTGGTGGCTGAAGGTGCTGGTGTGGTGAAAAAAGCGGATGGTGACTCGGTGATTGTTACTTACGAAAAAGGTGGTGATAAAGAATACAAATTGCAACACTTTGAAAAGACCAACGATGACCGTTGTTACAATCAACACACAGTAGTGGCACGGGGTCAAAAGGTGAAGAAGGGTGACACCTTGATTGAGGGCGCCTCGATTAATGATGGTGAACTCGCACTTGGTCGCGACCTTCTAGTAGCATTTATGCCTTGGCGTGGCTACAATATGGACGACGCGATTGTGATTTCTAATCGCTTGGTAGAAGACGATACTTTGACCTCGATCAACATTAAAGACTTCGATGTAGAAGTACGCGAAACCAAGCTTGGTCCAGAACAAGTAACGCGTGATATCCCAAATGTTTCTGAGCATTCCCTAAGGCATTTAGGCGAAGATGGTATCGTAACAGTAGGTTCGGAAGTAAAGAATGGCGATATCTTGGTAGGTAAAATTACGCCAAAGGGCGAGCAAGAGCTTAGCTCTGAAGAGCGCCTACTTCGCGCAATCTTTGGCGAAAAGGCTAAAGATGTACGTGATACCTCAGTACGGATGAATGGTTCGTCTACTGGTAAGGTGGTGGATGTACGGGTATATACTCGTGAGCAAGGCCACGACCTAAAGGCTGGCGTGATAATGCAAATCAAAATCTTTGTCGCCGAAATGCGCAAGATTGGTGTAGGTGATAAGCTCGCTGGGCGTCACGGTAACAAGGGCGTGGTTTCCAGAGTTCTACCAGTAGAAGATATGCCATTTATGGCAGACGGTACGCCAATTGATATCGTACTTTCGCCAATGGGTGTGCCTTCTCGTATGAACCTGGGGCAGCTATTTGAAACTCACCTAGGTATGGCGGCAAGAGCGCTAGGCTATAAGGTAGCGACACCATCCTTTAACGGGGTGCCAGATGAAATTATTTCTGACGAGCTAGAAAAAGCTGGCTTCGCAAGAGATGGTCGTGTACAACTTTACGACGGTCTCACTGGTGAACCATTTGAAGAGAGAACATCGGTAGGCGTAATGCATATGTTGAAACTTCACCACATGGTGGAAGATAAGATCCATGCACGTTCTACTGGGCCGTATACGATGGTAACCCAGCAGCCGCTAGGTGGTAAGGCGCAGAACGGTGGCCAGCGCTTCGGGGAAATGGAAGTTTGGGCACTAGAAGCTTACGGTGCAGCAACTACTCTGCAGGAAATGCTTACCATTAAGTCTGATGATGTTTACGGGCGTGCGAAAGCTTATGAAGCAATCATTAAACACGAACCAATTGAAGGACCAAAGCTTCCAGAAGGCTTTAACGTGTTAGTGAAGGAACTTCAAGGCCTAGGCCTCAAGGTAGACCTATTGGACCACGGTGAATCAGCTGATGCTGGCGATGTAATTGAAAAGACTTCGAAAGAAATTGAGAAAGATAAAGACGATCAATCGATTTATGATCAACATAAAAAAGATACCGAGCCGCAAATCTTAGACCTCGACGACGATGAGGCCGAGGCGATGATGGCGGAAGAAGGTATCGAAATAACAGAGGTTGACGAAGACGACGGTACGGTTGACCTCGGAGAGGAGTTCTAATATGGCGTGGATGGATAATTTTATCAGCGCTTCGGACTTTGATTCAATTAGGCTAACGGTGGCGAGCCGTGACGACATCTTGAATTGGAGTTACGGTGAAGTAACCAAGCCAGAAACGATTAATTATCGTACCCAAAAGCCAGAACGCGACGGTTTGTTCTGCGAACGGATTTTTGGGCCAACCAAGGATATTAATCCACACGATAGTAAGTTGAAAGGTGTAAGGAGTCGCGAAGCGGCGGTAGATAAGGAAGGTAATTTAGTAACCAAGTCTATCACCCGGCGTGAGCGGATGGGGCATATTGCCTTGGCTGCTCCGGTAGCGCACATTTGGTTTATGCGTGGGGTGCCTTCAGCGTTGTCGCTACTTCTAGATATGACGGTAAAGAATATTGAGAAAGTGGTGTACTTTGCGACTTATTTAATGACTGATGCAAAAACTGAAGAAATCCAAAAGACTTTGGAAAGCTTAGAAAGCCAGACTATAACAGCACGCGATGCGATTAGATTACGCTACGAGAAGCTATCCAAAGAAGAAAATGCGGACGTAAAGTCGCTAGCCGAAGAGCAGACTAAAGAGCTAAAAGAGTTAGAAGATGATTATCAAGCACGCAAGTCTACCTTGGAATCCTTTAAGAAGGGTGGCGTAATTACAGAAGTAGAATATCGTAATTTGCCAGAAGAATACGAAGATTTGATTACGGTAGAAATGGGTGCAACTGCTATCAAGAAGATGCTAGACGAGATCGACCTAGATAAGTTGATCGAAGATTTGCGTAAGGAAGAGGAAGAAGCGAAGGGTCAAAAGGAAAAGAAGATCCAAAAGCGCTTGAAAACCTTAGAGGGTATGCAAGCGGCTGGGATTAAGCCAGAAGATTTAATCCTCACGGTAATTCCGGTAATTCCACCGGATCTGAGACCTATGATTGCGCTCCCTGGTGGACGTTTTGCTACGTCGGATCTTAATGATCTCTATCGGCGTGTAATTAACCGTAACAACCGGCTTAAGAAGCTTTTGGATTTGAATGCGCCAGAAGTAATTTGCCGCAACGAAATGCGGATGCTTCAGGAAGCCGTAGATGCTTTGATTGATAATTCTGCGGCGCATGGCTCACGTGGAGCTAACTCTGCTAATGGTCGTCGTAAATTGAAATCTTTGTCTGACCTTCTTAAGGGTAAGCAAGGGCGTTTCCGCCAGAACCTTCTCGGTAAGCGCGTGGACTACTCTGGTCGTTCGGTGATTGTGGTAGGTCCAGAACTTAAGCTTAATGAATGCGGTTTGCCAAAGCAAATGGCGCTAGAACTCTTTAAACCATTTGTGATTTCGTGGTTGATTGGCAATGAATATGCTAATAATATCCGGGCTGCTTCTAGATTGATCGAGGCGAAAGAAACTATTGTATGGGATGCTTTGGACGAGGTAATTAAGGGTAAATATGTACTCCTTAACCGTGCTCCATCACTACACCGTCTATCGGTACAGGCGTTCCAACCTAGATTGATTGATGGTAAAGCTATTAAGCTTCACCCACTCGTGGCGTCGGGCTTTAACGCTGACTATGATGGTGACCAGATGGCAGTACATTTGCCACTCTCTGATGCGGCACAGGCTGAGGCTCGGGAATTGATGTCGGCAGGCAAGAATTTATTGAAGCCAGCTGATGGCTCACCGGTGCTCGCTATTTATCAGGATGTAGTACTCGGTGCTTATTACCTTACTTACGATAAGCCAGGCACGGATCAGGGTGATCCAAAGGCTTTCTCTAGTGTATATGAAGCTGAAATGGCTTACGACCAGGGGATTATCGCTTTACAGACGCCAATTCGAGTATTTGCTAAGCGTGAAATTCGCGATACTACTCTAGGCCGCGTGATCTTCAACGAGATTTTGCCAAAAGATTATCCGTATGACAACTCAGTGCAAACTAAGAAGCACTTGTCTAAGGTAATGGCAGATATCTTTGATCTTTATGGCTCAGAGGTGATGGTAAAAACCGCTGATGCTTTGAAAGATTTGGCATTCGAATACGAAACGATTGCTTCAATTTCTACCGCTAAGGACGATTACCCAACTTATGATGAGATTGATGACTTCATTGCAGAGGGTGATGCTAAGACGGCCCTGATTCAGCAACAATACAATGATGGTTTGGTAACCGAAGAAGAGCGGCATAAGCTAACGGTAGCCAACTGGCGTGATATCGATAAGCAGATTTCGGAATTCTTGAAGGGTAAACTAGCCGAGATGGATACCGATATCGCAGTAATGGTGAACTCTGGTGCTCGTGGTAATATTTCCAATATCAAGCTTGCTTCGGCAGAGATTGGTATCATGGTGGATATCAATAACAACGAGATCGAGCTTCCGGTAAAGTCTAGCTACAAGAAGGGTCTAAACACCCTAGAATCCTTTATTGCTACTCGTGGTGCACGTCAGGGTCAGGTGTCTACGGCGCTACGTACTGCCGACTCTGGGTACCTAACTCGCCGCTTGGTAGATGTATCGCAAGATGTATTTACTACGGATGAAGAAGCAGAAGATCCAGGCTTTACAGTGTATCGTGACGAAACCGAGCTTTCGGGCATTGGCTTCGCGGCACGCATTACTGGGCGCTATACAGCCGAGCCAGTACCAGGCTACCTAGAAGCAGATGAGCTAATCACCAAGGAAATGGCTGAGCAGATTGAAGCTGATGAAAAGGTGAATGAGGTGAAGATTCAGTCTATCCTATCTACTACGGCAGTAGACGGTATCCCACGCAAGAGTTACGGCGTAGATATGTCTACTCGTGAGCTCGTGGCAGCCAATGAGCCAGTAGGTGTGATTGCGGCGCAGTCTCTAGGTGAGCCAGGTACGCAGCTAACACTTGATACCAAGCACGGTTCTGGTGTGGCAGGTTCTGGTGCGATTGCCCGTGGTCTTCCGCGTGTGGAAGAACTTCTTGAGGCTCGTACTCCTAAAGGCCAGGCTTTTGTCTCGTCAATTGATGGTGTGGTAGAGCTTTGGGAAGATGGTAACCACTATGTGGTACAAATTACTCCGCAGTCTGGTGAAATCAACCGGATTGAGCTAGATGGTCGCAAGCCAGCGGTGAAAGATGGCCAAAGCGTAAAGGCGGGTGCTACCTTGGTACGTAAGAGTGGCGACAAAGAAGCCATCAAAGCGCCAACGGATGGTATTGTAGAACTTGTGAAAGATGCAATCATCCTAGTATCTTCAGCGAAGTCTTCGGTGAAAATGGAAATTCCAGGCGATGCCGAAATGGTGGTAAAGTCTAACGATAGCGTAAAGGCTGGTGATAGGCTCACGACTGGCTCTTTGAACTTGCAAGATTTGCTCAAGTACAAGGGCGTAGAAGCAACTGAACGCTACATTATGAACGACGTTCTCAACGTGTATGCAGCGCAGGGTCACGAGATTTCACCAAAGCACTTGGAAATCTTGGTACGGCAGATGTTCTCTAGAGTACAAATTAACGATCCAGGTGATTCGGAATTTGTATCTGGCGACATTACCTCTAAGGCGGCGGTCAGCCTAGCCAACAAAGAGCTAGAAGCAGCCGGCAAAGAGCCAGCTACCTACACCAATTTGCTACTTGGTATCACCAAGGTATCTATCTTCTCGGATTCGTTCCTTTCGGCAGCATCCTTCCAGGATACTACCCGCGTGCTGATTAATGCAGCGATTAACGGGCGTGTAGATAGACTGAAGGGCTTGAAGGAAAACGTGATTATCGGTAGGAAGATTCCAGTAGGTACCGGTGTAGCACCTTTGGAAGATTTTGAAACGCCAGATTCCAAAACCCCAACGGAAGAAGATTTGGAAAACTTGTAATCCAGCTTCTAAAAACATAAAAGGCCACTGAAAGGTGGTCTTTTATGATGCTTATTTTTCCGCTTAATAAAATATTTGTGCTATAATGAAAGTGCAACATTTCAATCGTAAAATTTGGATAGGCCACTTTTTTAGAGTAGCCAACACAATGAAAATGGTACCGTAAGGAATCCAATTGTGTTGGTCTATCAGGTCTATACGATTGAGATGTTGCACCCCTTGCGGTGCCATTTTTGTAATACGCCTTTTCAAAACAAATATGGCACCGCAACCGAATAAATCCTAAGCGAGGTAGCATAATGCGGCATAATAAAAACATAATATTGAATTTGCAAAACATAACACCCCATTTTACAGGGAAAGCAAAAATCATAACCTTGAGTTCAGCAATCATAATGTTAAGTTTCGTAATCATAATAAGCACTTCTGCATTATCATATCAAAGTAGCGTAGGCGTAGGCTTTACCTTTAATCCTGCACTTTCCGTTAATATCTCGTCTTCAGATTTAGTTATTCCAAATCTTGCTCCAGGCACTACTAATGATAGCAATACGATTAATGTTTCCGTAGCTACTAACGCAGCGTATGGTTATACTTTATCCGCTATAATGAATGGCAATAATAGTAATTTAACTCACACTAATGGAACCAATGTATTTAGTAGTATAGATACAGACGCTAATCTATCTAGTCTAACTACAGATAATACTTGGGGATATAGTTATAAACTATCAAATGACACTAATTGGAATAATTATTCTGGGTTATCTAATGAAACTAATAAAACCTTAATTGATTCAAATGATCAAACTGCTATACCTATAGACTTTAAGATAGCAGCTAAAGCAGCTAGTACTCAAGCTAGTGGAACGTATACGGGAACTATTAACTTTACTGCAGTAACTAATCCTACGCCAATGAACTTATCTGAATCATACTTTGCTGCTGGTAAGACTAGACATAATGGCTATTATGCCATGCAAGATATGACTACAGAAATTTGTAATAATACAGAAGTAATAGGCGAAGGCTCACGAACTCAGTTAATAGATTTACGAGATGATAAAGTATACTGGGCTACTAAGCTGGCTGATGGACATTGCTGGATGACGCAGAATTTGGATCTAGATATAGGTGGCACTGGTGTAACAGCATTAACGTCTGAGAATACGGACATCAGCACAGACCCTAATGTCTATACCGGTAGCGGCATTTATTCAGACTACAGTGTATCAAATGGAATTTACACTTGGAACCCAGATTCTACGGCTGTTACTTCTGGTAGGATAGTTAATTATAGCAACAATAGTGTATCTGGGTGGCCTATTAGTAGTAGTGTTCCTTATTCTGCCGAGGGTGGGGATACGTATTTTTACACCTCATATTCTACCAATAACGATACTAAATATACTTCACTATCTCAATGCATTAATTATGGACATATTAAATCAGATTGCGAACATTTTCATGTGGGCAATTATTATAATTGGACTGCTGCTGTGGCTAGTAATAACTCTGTTCGGGCAGATGTGAATTATGCGATGGCAGATAACTCTATCTGTCCGAAAGGATGGAGATTGCCGATAGCTGATAGCTGATAGCAACGGTTCATCTATATATGAATTTGGGGATCTATTGTATGCTTATGATATCATACAAACTAGGACCGGATATCCGGCAAACTATCAATCTGGTGGGTTTGAAAAAGTAAGAAAATCTCCACTATATTTTGTGCGGAGCGGAAATATTGGTGGTCGTAATACGTTGTATTTTCCGGGAGTATACAGCTATTATTGGTCTAGTGCAGTTTCTAGTGGAAGTGGGGCCTATCATATGGAATTTAGCAGTAATGATATGTATCCGGCTGGTATTGATGATAGAATTGGGGGTCGTTCAGTGCGGTGCTTGGCGCGGTAGGTTATTCATCATCCAGAAAATAACCCTAGGCGGAATGGAGTTAAATGTAAGCGTGGGTGCAGGGGTTGAAGTTTTCCACCCCTTGTGCTAGGGTTTTTCTATGAAAGAAAAATATAATATTGTTATACCTGAAAATATTTATCCTAGACCCAACATTAGAGAGATTTCTGCAGCGTACATTTTGGCAAAATATTTTAAGACAAATATAGAATTCATACCACGTGGCAACCAAAGAACGCCGGATTTTTTGATTAATAACTTGTATTGGGAATTAAAAACACCCACTGGCACTGGAAAATATAATTTACAGCACACACTTAGAAGCGCTACGAAGCAATCAGAGAATATTATTATTGACGCTAGATTCTCAAAGATGAATATAAGTAAAATCAGAAACGAATTAAACTATCAGTTTAAAAAATCTCGAAATATAAAGCGTTTACTTTTGATAGATAAACAAAAAAGAATAGTTGATTTTTGCAGGTGATTGAGATATAATAGTGGTATCGAAAGTCCGCCAGGCAACGCTGGATTGCGTAGGTTCGGGGCTTTCTTTTTTTGTATTATGTATTGCTAGAAAACAGCCGCTTCTAGTGGTTGTGTTTGTGGGGGAAGTGTGGTAGTATAAATAGAGAACAAGAGGTTTTATGCATTTCAAGACTATTTTCAAATCCCTGAAAAATAAAGATATGTTAAGGCGTGTGCTGATTATTCTTGGCATTTTGGTAGCGTATCGGTTACTCGCGCAGATTCCGGTGCCGATGGGCGACGCTTCTACGTTTAAAGAAGCGGTGAGCAACCTTTTGGAAAAGTCGGATTTTTCAAACTTCTTGAACTTGATTTCTGGTGGCGGGCTGGCGTCGTTTAGTATTATACTAGTAGGGCTTTCGCCATATATTACTGGCTCTATCGTGGTACAACTTCTCACTAAGGCGATCCCATCTCTAGAGGAATTGTCGAACGACGGTGAGACTGGGCGGCGCAAGATTAACCAGTGGACGCGTATCTTGACGGTGCCACTAGCGATAGTGCAGTCTATTGCTTATATTTTTATTTTGTATCAATCTACAGTCTCGGCCAATGTGGCGGCGGAGTTTACCCCTACGGCGGGCGACTGGGCGCTGTCTGTCACAGCGATGACGGCTGGCTCGTTGATTTTGATGTGGATGGGCGAGCTAATTACCGAGCAAGGTATTGGCAATGGTATTTCTACTTTGATTTTTGCTTCGATTATTTCGCAGCTACCAAATACAATGGCGTCGCTAGGGAATGCTTTATTCGATACGAGTGAAGGCTCTTTGAACTTGTTTGGCTGGCTAGAGCTGCCGGTAAACCCAACGATTTTCTGGATACTGCTAGGCTTTGGCATTGCGATGCTGGTAGTAATTTACTTCTTGGTGAAGCTAAACGAGGCACAGCGAATTATTACGATTAATTATGCTAAGCGGGTGCATGGAAATTCGTCTTATGGTGGGATTAAGTCGATTTTGCCGATTAAAATGATTGCAGCGGGCGTGATTCCGGTGATTTTCGCCACGGCATTCCTATCTTTGCCGGCGTTGATTGGGCAAGTAATTACTACGGTAAGCCCTGGAAATGAAATTGGTGAAACGTTGGTGGCCGTATTCTCGGCACCATCAGCTAGCAACTTTGCTACAATGTATCCAGATGGTATTACGGGGCAATGGTTTGTGTATCCGGCAATGTATTTCTTGCTAGTATTTATGTTTACCTATTTCTATACTTCGATTATCTTTAATACCAAAGAAATTGCAGATAATTTGCAAAAACAAGGTGGCTTTATAGAGGGAGTGCGGCCGGGGATTGCTACGGCGAAGTACTTGGGCAAGGTAGTGAACCACCTAGATTTATTTGGCGCGCTAGCATTAGGACTAATTGCAATGTTGCCATTTATCACGGATTATATCTTTATCGTAATAACAGGAGCGCCGATTGGTTTGTCTATTTCCGGTACGGGGCTTCTAATCGTAGTGACGGTGGCACTCGAGAATCTAAGGTCGCTAGATTCGCGCGCATTAATGATAACATACGACGATTTTAGTAATGAGCTTGAAGATTAAGGGTTGGCGCAAAATTACAAAGTGGGCGATATGGTCGGTGCTGGGGATATTGTTCTTGGTGTTTCTAATCCGCGTAGCCACGTTTGAAGCGAGCTACTATGCGGAAAAGGAAGGTAGCGAGCGGGTAGTAGCAGAAGTAGTAGAACCGGAAGAAGAACTAATAGAAGTAGCGCCGACGGCAGAGGAGGTGCGCGAGTATACCGTAGCGCCAGATCGGCCAAGGTATTTGACAATAGAGAAGTTGGGTATAAATAAGGCGCGAATTTTACCGATGGGGGTAAATGCGAAGGGCGAATTGGCCACACCAAACAATATTTTTGACGTGGGTTGGTATGAAGCATCTGGCAAGCCTGGTCAGGGTGGCACGATGATAATAGATGGTCACAATGGTGGACCACATGTACTTGGGGTATTTAAGAATTTACCGAATTTGGAAAATGGTGACATCATTACGGTGGAGCGGGGGGATGGAGTAGTGTATAAATATAAGGTGATAGAGAATAAATCTATACTGCTTTCTGAGGCGGATGCGTATATGGCGGTGGCGGCGCGTTCGCCCGAGCCAGGGAAAGAATCGGTGACGCTGATTTCTTGTACTGGTGAATGGTCGCAACAGCAAGGAACTTATCTTTCCCGGCAGTTTACTAGGGCGGTGTTGGTAGAAGAATAAGCTTATATACTTATATATAATATATGGTATACTGCCTCTGTTGCAACAGAGGTAGTTTTTGTGGTATATAGATATCTAAGAAAGCGTGAAAAAGCGAGGTTTTTGGCAATTTTTCACGTAAAGTTGGTGGTATTAACTTCAAAACTCGTATTTTTCTCGGCGGTTGAAATGCGCGCCAAGATAATTTTTAGCAACACTAGGCGGCTCTCAAACTGGTACTATCCAGTTTTCGAGCCGTAGAGTTGTAAAAATTATATGGGCGATTTCAAATGCTTCAAAAAATAGAGTTTTGAAGTTTTGGAGACCTAAGTTTTGGCCACCCGCCAAATAATGACTTGCTTGTCGATTTTCTTAAAATTCGCTAAAAATCTCTCTGGCTCGTTCAATGCTTCTAAAAATTAGGTTTGGAAACTCTTAGAAAACAGGTTTTGGTCGCTCGCCAAATTATTCAGCAAGGCAACGAATTGATTGACCAAGATATCTGTCGTAGTTGCGGGCTGGGTTAAGATAACCGGCATCGAAGCCTAGGCTGTAGGCGCTACTAATATCGCTAACCGTACTAGACCGGTAGTAGCCGTCCGGGGCTGTGTTGTTAAGCGAGCCACCATAGACACGGCCGGATCTCACAAAGTAAAGAGGTGAATTGCGTAAATTTAAGGCATTCGCAGAAGTAATACTATAGGCATTGATTAGGTTTTGAAATTCGCTAGCGGTTTTCTTTGGCAGCCTCCAACCTTTCGGGCAAACAGAATTACCCGCGTCAGTATTATTGCTAGCGTAAGAACTAGTATTATTGCTAGCCACACTTGCAGACCAGTTATAGTAATTGCCGGCTTTATAGTGTACACAATCTGTATGATCTTGAGATTCGCATTCTGTTAAATTATACGGGATATCATCACCTGACACACTAGGGTAGTAATATGAATCACCTGGATTATAGGAGTATGGAGTACTGTTGGCTTCTGTAGTATTAGGAAAGTTGCTATTTTCGCCAGTAGTTAATTCCGTCACTGTAGTTCTAGCTGGTATCCAAGTGATTACTTCGCCACTAGCTGTACAATTAGTAGTGGTTTGTGTATTGGAGCAGGAGTAGCCATTGTCGCTATCATAACCATTGCTACCATAAGTTTTAAGATTTGTGTTTTCTGAGGTTAACGCATTAGCGGAGCCTGCTACGGCGGTGGAGTCTAGGTCTAATTCTAAATTTTGCGTCATCCAACAATGATTATCTGCTAGTTTTGCTATCCAATATAATTTATTATCACGTATGTCTACTAATTGTATGGCAGTGCTCTCGCCCGCGCTAGAGACATTATCGCATATGCCACCCTCCATATCCTGCATCTTATAGTAGCTACCAGTTTCTCCAGTAATAGGGTCCGTAACGGTAACTTTGGTTTTTTCATAGAAAGCAAAGGCTTGGTCAAAATTGTCAAAGCTTGGAGTATTGGCATTACTGTATGGGTGGAGTAACGCGTATTTCACTTGCCCTCTATAAGTACCAGCAAATTGGCTAGATGATGTGTAGATAGAGTATGTGGTAGTAAAACTGGAGCCTAAGTTCATATCCGTAGTACCAGAAGGTCTAGAGGCTACTTTGGTCCAATTATTTGGTACTAGCCCATAAGTATCATCATAAGCTGATTCTATAATTGGTGGAGTGGAAGAGGGGTCGTTTTCTAGGTTGTTTAGTTTCATAGCCCATTGTGAGGTTAATCCACTTGTAGCTAATCCTGTATCTATACTATATTGTGAATTGGTGGTATTAATAAGTTTATTATTACCTACTTCATTATTACTATATCCAGTAGCATATACTGTATAGCCATTACCATCATTACATAAGGCAGTAATAGTAGTTTTACCTATATCACTATGATAAGTACCGTTAGTGATTTCTTTAGTATGAGCAGTATTTACTATACTAGACATAGTGCAAGAAACAGAAAGGGAGAACTCTATTTGGTCTGTGCTGGCGGAAGAATGCAACGAACTTAAAAATAAACCTAAAACGATAATGAGCGGAATAGAAACCAAAAGAATGTTACGGAAAGTTTTATAGAAGAAATCTGTATAATTATTTGTTTTATATTGTTTACTGCCCATTTTACCTTACCTGTAGTTTAGTTTGATTAACTTTGTCTTTGCATAATTCATTAATGTTGAGGGACATAAAGGCAAAATTTACCTTTAGGTAGATTTTGCCGCCGAAGGGGCGGAGTGATGTGATAAAATTTCTTATCACATCACGTAGCTCCCGAAACATAATGAATTATGCAAAAGTACTTTTCTTTGTGGTGCCACTTGTAAACGGGGTATATTACAAAAATGGCACCGCAAGGGGTGCAATATCACAATTATTTACCAAAACCGGCTCACAATTGGAAACCTTACGGCGCCATTATCAATGTGAGAAGGCTTTGATAAAAATAGCCACTTGGTATTATTAATAATTATGATATTGCTCTTTCATTATAGCACAAATATTTTGTTCGAAAGCGCAAAATTGCGTAAATTCGTGCTTTACTTTTAATGTCGAATATGCTAGAATAGAAAAGTAATTTATGGCTAGTCAAAAGGAAGTGATAAAGCTCACAGGTAGTGTTGTTGAAGCGCTGCCGAACACCCAGTTTCGGGTTGAACTCGAGAATGGTCATATTATTGTTGCCCATATGAGCGGAAAAATGCGTAAAAACTATATCCGTCTTGTGCCGGGCGACAGGGTTGAAGTTGAGTTAACCCCTTATGATCTTACAAAGGGCAGAATCAGCTTTCGACTCAAGGATTAATATTAACTGTTGTTTTGACGTTAATATATGGAAGTAAAGTTAAATACTATTTGCAAAAGTATTTAGCATAATACTTTGATATAAGCGCGAAACAACGCTAAAAAGGAAAGGATTTTAACACAATGAAAGTACGTGCAAGTGTTAAAAAAATCTCCCCAGATGACATTATTGTGCGCCGGAAGGGTGTGCTACGTGTTATCAATAAGAAAAAACCTAAGAATAAGCAAAGGCAGGGTTAAAAAATATGGCTAGAATAGCTAGCGTGGTAATCCCTTCCGATAAGCAAGTGTGGATTGCACTGACTTATGTATACGGAATTGGGCGAACCACTTCAAAGAAAATCCTTGCGGAGGCTAAAATCGAGCCTACCACTCGGGTGAAAGATCTCACCGAGGCTGACGAACAAAAAATCAACGATATTATTTCGAAGAAATACCACGTTGAGGGTGATCTCAGACGCCTAGTGAGTAATAATATCAAACGTTTAAAGGATATCAATTCCTACAAGGGAATGCGTCACAAGGCGAAATTACCAGTCAACGGCCAGCGTACTCGTACGAATGCACGTACTCGTAAGGGTAAGGCGATCGCGGTCGGTGGGGCACAACCTAAAGCAGCAAGTAAGACCTAGGAGTAAAATATGGCAGAAGAAGAAATTAAAGCAACTGCTACTGAAACTACCGAAGCTGTGGCTCCAAAGACCAAGGCAAAAAAAGGTAAGCGTATTGTGAATGCTGGCGCGGTGCATATCCAAGCTACATTTAACAATACTATTATCAGTGTAACCGATAAGACTGGTGGGGTACTCACCGCTTCATCGGCCGGTGCAAATGGTTTTCGTGGCTCTAAGAAGGGTACGGCATTTGCAGCTGGTGTAGCAGCAGAAAAAGCATTGGAACTTGCCAAGAAAAATCACGCACTCAATTCTGTAGATGTATATGTGTCTGGGATTGGTCTAGGACGTGATGCAGCGGTACGTGCAATTTCGGCAGCAGGAATTAAAATTGATAGTATTACAGATGTAACCCCGATTGCACACGGTGGTGTGCGACCGAAGGGAGAAAGGAAACCGTAATGGCAAGGGATCATTCTCCAATAGTTAAACAAAGCCGTCGCGAAGGTTATGCTTTGGCGCCAAAAGCACACAAAGTAATGGCCAAGAAATCTGGTATTCCAGGTGAGCACGGTGATATGCGGGTACGTGGTGGTAGCTTGTATCTAACACAGCTCCGCGAAAAGCAAAAAGTACGCCGTATGTATGGCTTACTCGAAAAGCAATTCGCAAAATTAATGAAAGAAGCTCAGAAGGCTGACGGTTTGACCGGTGAAAAGCTACTAGAATTCTTGGAACGCCGCGCAGATAATGTAGTGTTCCGCTCTGGATTTGCTTTGACTCGCCGCCAAGCTCGGCAACTAATGAGCCACGGACATTTTCTATTGAACGGCAGGAGGGTTGATATTCCATCAATCCGCTTGAACCCGGGTGATGTTTTAGAAGTTCGTCCTAAATCTACTAAATCTGAATATTTCAAAAATCTTCCGAACATTATAGGGGCATCGAATGTAACACCACTTTCGTGGTTGAAGGTCGACGCGAAGAAAATGAAAATTGAAGTAACGGGCCTACCAAAGCGCGAAGAAGCTGAGGCTGGCATTAACGAACAATTAATCGTTGAGTATTACTCACGCTAAGGAGAACTAAATGACTACAAAAAATATTCACGAAGCAAACCTTGCCGAAGTCAAAGACCTAGGTGAGAACAGCGCGGAATTCGTAATCAAGCCACTTTACTATGGCTATGGCAATACGCTTGGCAACTCTTTGCGTCGGGTATTACTTTCATCTGTAAAGGGTGCTGCGATTACGGCTTTCTCGGTAGAGGGCGTGACGCACGAATATACTACTATCCCTGGCGTACGCGAGGATGTAGTAGATATTATGCTAAACTTAAAGAATATTCGCTTTAAGTGCCACACCGATGCGCCAGTAGAACTTACCCTAGAGATGAAGGGCGACAAGCAATCTGAAAAAGACGGTGACAAGCGGGTGATTGCGGGCGACATTAAACTTCCTTCGGAAGTAGAAATTGCTAACCCAAATCAAACGATTTGCCACATTGACGACCCAAAAAAGACTCTGAAGATGCACTTTATCGTAGAAACTGGGCGTGGTTATCTAACCATCGAACAGTCTAGCGAAGAACGTGTGCATTCGGACATGATTGCAGTAGATGCAGTGTTTACCCCAGTATTACGTGTTCGCTACAAAGTAGAGAATACGCGTGTGGGTCAGGATACCAATTTGCAACAGCTTACTCTTACCGTAGATACTGACGGCACTTTGTCGCCACGCGAAGCATTTGAGGAAGCAGCAGCTATCTTGGTAAATCAATATACTGCACTAGCCGGTGCTACTCGGGTAGAATCTACCCCAGCGCCAGGTTCTAAGCAAGATGAAGATGATTCTGGACTAATGCTGCCAATTGAAGAATTAGATTTGTCTGCTCGTACGGCTAACGCATTGCTAAACAACGACATCAGAACTATCCGCGATTTAGTGACTTTGTCGGAAACCGACCTCAAGGATTTGAAAGGTTTTGGACAAAAGGCGTTAGACGAAGTAAAAGAAAAGTTAACGGAGTTAAATATTTAATATGCATCGCCACGGATACAAAGGCCGGAAATTCGGCCGCGAAACCGATCAGAGGCTAGCGCTAACACGTGGGCTGATGTGCTCTCTGATTAAATATCAATCAATAACAACTACGCTTGCGCGCGCAAAGGAAATTCGTCGTTCAACTGAAAAGTTGATTACAATGGCTAAGAAGGGCGGACTTCATAATCGTCGCTTGATTATTGCAAGATTAAACGATCTTGAAGCTGCAACTTTGCTAATGGATTACATTGCGCCACAGATAAAGCGTGATTCTGGTTACCTTAGGATTGAACACTCGGGTTATCGCCGCGGGGACAATTCTGAGATGGGTACGATTAGTTTTGTAGATGAAATTTCGTTTGACCAGCCAGAAGAAAAGTCGGCTAAGGCTGAGAAAAAGGCCGCCAAGCCAGCGAAAAAGGAGGATAAATAATGAAAACTTATTCTCAAAAAGGTTCTGAAATTAAGCGGGAATGGTGGGTAATTGACGCTTCTTCTATGCCTTTAGGTAAATTGGCAGTAGTAATTGCTGATAAATTGATGGGCAAAAGCAAAGTTACCTATACTCCACACATCGATAATGGTGACTATGTTGTAGTAGTTAACGCTAAAAACTTAGTGGTAACTGGTGACAAAATGGTAGATAAGAAATATTATCGCCACAGTGGGTTCCCAGGTGGGTTAACTGAACTAAAATTAGAAGAAGTAATCGAGAAAGACCCATCTGTAGCTATTAGCGCTGCGGTAAAGGGTATGCTCCCGAAGAATAAATTAGCTGCTGAGCGTTTGAAGAGACTTCGCGTATTTGATGGCGCAGAGCACACGCACACAGCGCAAAATCCAAAGGAGATTAAGTAATGGTTGCTACGAAGAAATATACCTATGGCCTAGGACGACGCAAGAGCGCTACTGCTACTGCACGCCTATACAAAGGTAAAGGTGAAATTACGATCAACAACAAGCCAGCATTAGAGTATCTCTCTGGTGACAAAACTTACCTAGCAGAGATTACCGACCCGCTAGCACTTGCCGAAAAGCAAAAAGAGTATGATATTACGATTTTGGTAAAAGGTGGTGGCCTAGCTGGGCAGGTGGATGCTATCAAATTAGCTATCTCTAAAGCTCTAGTGGTGGAAGCGCCAGATTTACGTCCAGTTTTGAAGAAGGCTGGTATGATGAAGCGTGATCCACGTGAGAAAGAACGCAAGAAATACGGTCTTCGCTCGGCTCGTCGGCGCGAACAGTTCTCGAAGCGTTAAAAAGCGTGACTGTAAAAATAAGCCCCACAAGGGCTTATTTTTATGGTATAATATGAATAGACATTTAACAATATGGGGTATTAGCTCAGCTGATAGAGCGCCGCATTCGCATTGCGGAGGTCGCGGGTTTAAGTCCCGCATACTCCACCAAACGGTTTATAAAATATTTTTCAACTATTCCGTAATCTATAAATGTCTGTTAAATCCCTTGGAAAAATAGAGGGATATTTTTATGTCATTTTTGTGACAAAAACACACGTTAAAAATCACAATTTCCCCTATAATTTCGCCTGTTAAATCCCCAACAATTTGCCTGTACAATTATGGTATAATATTATCTAAAGGAGAAAACAATGCCAATAATAGTAGGTGGAGTATTGGAAAAAGACGGTAAATACCTTCTCGTCCAAGAAGCCCAAGAAAAATGCTACGGTAAGTGGAATCTTCCGGCAGGCCACTTAGATCCCAATGAAACCATTATTGAAGCAGCCAAGCGTGAAATAAAAGAAGAAAGTGGCTTGGACGTAGAATTGACTGGAGTTTGCCAAATCGGGAACAGAAAGCTAGAAGACGATGTATTTGTATCTGTGATTTTCTCTACAAAGGTTCTTGGTGGTGATATTAAGTTTGACCCTAATGAAATCCTAGACGTTAAATGGTTCTCTTATGAGGAATTATTGTCGATGAAAGCGCAGCTTAGGTCTGAAAATTTGATTTTAGGAGCTATTAATAATGCACGCAGTGAATTGGTAACCCCAATTAGCATAGTGGAAATACTAAACTAAATATTGTAATAGCGTAACTTTTCCCACACATCTTCCCGATATGCTGTTAAAACCTGATTAATTAAGCCCCACCATTTTATCTGAAACTTGACTTTTTAACATAAGTGTGATATAATGGAAATATAGGCCCATTTTGAGGCTATATTTTTTTGTATTTTGGATTTTCCTGTATCTTGGAGACTTTTATATTCCAGGAACGGGGAATTTGAGGGCGAGGGTGCGCACTTCGCTTTTGATAGTTTCTAGCTCGGCGGCAAAGTCGGCGAGTTTTTCTTCGGAGCCAGCCTCGGCACAGATATCGGCGACCTTTTTCATCCAGAGGGCTAGAGTCTTCATTTCGTCTTTACCAAAGCCACGCGTAGTAATGGCCGGAGTACCTAGACGTACGCCAGACGGGCGGAAAGCACCGCCTTTGTCGGTAGGAATAGCATTGGCATTTAAAGTAAGACCTACAGCGTCTAAAGCTTTTTCGTAGATTTTGCCGTCGAAACCAAAGCTATCTTTGACATTGGCGAGAATTAAATGGTTCTCCGTGCCGCCGCCTTGCAAGATAAAGCCAAGTTTTTTCAATTCTTTAGCTAGAACTTTGGCGTTTTCGACGATATTTTTTGCGTAAGTCTTAAACTCTGGCTGCAAAGCTTCGCCGAAGGCTACGGCCTTGGCGGCGATCACATGCTCGAGCGGGCCGCCCTGGGTGCCAGGGAAGACGGCGCGGTCTATTAAAATAGGAATATTGTCTAAAGTTTTCTCTGGCTTTTTTAATGGAGAGGCGACGTTACCTTTAGAGAGGATCAAGCCGCCACGCGGACCACGAAGGGTTTTGTGAGTAGTGGTAGTCATAACATTGAAGCCATAATCTAAAGGATTAGGATGCACGCCGCCGGCGATGAGACCAGCTACGTGGGCCATATCGGCCATCAGCAGGCAGTTTGGAATCTGGGCGGCGATTTTGGCGACTCTGGCAAAATCTGGGATTTTCATAAAGGCAGAATAGCCTACCAAGATAATTTTAGGTTGTTCGGCGAGGGCCTTTTTTTCTAATTCATCGTAATTTATATCGCCATCTTCTGTTACTCCGTAGCTGATAAAGTTATAGATTTTAGCAGAGCGGGTGACAGGCGAGCCATGGGTAAGGTGGCCGCCAGCGGGCAAGCTCATAGCCAAAATTTTATCGCCAGGCTCGCACCAGGCGAAATAGACTGCTTCGTTGGCGTTGGCGCCAGAATGAGGCTGGACATTGGCGTGGTCGGCATTAAAGAGGCGGCAGGCGCGGTCTATGGCGAGGCGTTCGATACGATCCACATTGGCCTGGCCACCGTAGTAGCGGTAGTTTGGCAAAATTTTGGTGGCGATTTCTTTTTCGTTCCACTCTTTAAAACCAGTGTCATCTTTACGCCCTACGCCTATGCCATCAAAATGAGGGTAGCCTTCGGAATATTTGTTAGTCAGCACCGAGCCCATTGCTTGTAAAACCTCAGCGGAAACGTAGTTTTCGCTAGGAATTAACTCTAAGCCTTCGCTTTGGCGCTTTTTTTCATTTTCTATCAGATTAAAGACTAAATCTTGCATAATTTCTCCTTATTTTTTAGTGTATTTCACGAAGGTATAGGTTAGATCATCTTCTGACCCTTTCTTAATTATGGTTTTATGATACTTAGTTTTATCGAATTCGGGGAAAAAGGTGTCGGCATCGGAAACAGCGGCATCAACTTCGGTAAGATAGAGATTTTTGGCGTAATTCATAAATTCAAAATATACCATGCCGCCGCCAATGACGAAAATCTCTTCGGCGGTATCTTTATTTTGCTCTATATATTCACTAAGATCTGTGACAGTAAGGTCGGCGCCTTCTACTGGGTTTCTGGAAATGACGATGTTCTCGCGATTAGGGAGCTTGCCGGGTAGACTATCCCAAGTTTTGTGGCCCATGATGATTTTATGGCCCTTGGTGGTGTCGCGAAAATATTTCATATCTTCTTTGATATGGAAAACTAGATCGCTATTTTTACCTAGTTCCTTGTTTTTACCGATAGCTGCAATAATACTAAACATTTTACTCCGTAACTGGCATCTTGATGGTACCGAGGTTTTCGTAATTTTCGAGGCGGATATCTTTGAGTTCGCGGGAATTGTCAAACTTATGAAAATCGGTGATTTCTGGGTTAATCCAAAGCTTAGGTGCCGGTGGCAGGGTGCCGTCTTTTACGGCCTTGTCATAGCGGGCGATTTGCTCGCGGATGCCATCGATTTGGTTTTCGTAAATGTGGGCATCGTTGGTGATAAAGGCGAATTGGCCAGGCTGGGCGCCCACGCATTGAGCTACTAGGTGACAAAGCACGGCATATTGAACAATATTGAAAGGTAAACCCAGTGGCACATCGGTAGAGCGAGAAGTAACTAGGATATTAAGTTTGCCATCTATCAAGTTCCACTGAGAATTCCATACACAAGATGGCAAAGCAGCGGTAGAGAGCCACTCGTTTTGCCAGAGAGAAAGTACCATACGACGGTTACCGGGGGTCTTTTTGAGGGTTTCGATCAAATTGTCAATTAGATGATAGCGATTAACAATCCAGCCATAGGCAGTGCCGATGGTGTGGGCAAAATTTTCTTTAGGTTCGGTAGGGTGAGATTTGGCATAGATGTCGTTGATATTTCGTCCTTGATAGGTGCCATCTTCGGCGATTTCCCACTCGTTCCAGATTTTGACGTTGTGCTCTTGTAGCCAGCGGACGTCGTTGGAGGCGACTTGATAAATCCAAAGTAGCTCTAAAGTGGCAGTTTTGAATCCGACTTTTTTGGAAACTAGAATAGGGAATTCTTCCGATAAATCAAATTGTAAAACTTGATGAGGCAAACGAATAGTGCGAGCCTCGGATGAGCCTTGGGCGGTGTGATCCGGGATAGCGGTAGCCGTAGCGGCGCTACGGGCATCTGATTTTTTGTAATTGGTAATTTTTTCGCCGTGGTCTAGGATGCGTCGGCAAAGGTCGATATATTGGTCGTCGAATTTGCTCATTTTACCTCCGTTTTCTTGATTATAACATGAAAAGACGGTGCGAAGATAGGAAAAAGCCCCGAAATATAAAATCTCGAGGCTTTAAGGGGGTGGAGGTGGTTATTGAACTTTTGCGTAGTCTGCTTTACGCCAAGAGTACCATTTGCCGTTAGTGATGATGCTTTTCATGATCAGTATGGCGGTAATGAGGCCGGTGCTGTCGTACTGATACAACTTGCGGAACTTGAAGTAATCAATAGTCCACATTTCGCTGGCGCGACAAATTTTATCTTGACCGGATGTGGAATAGAATTCGCAGAGCTCCATAGCTTTAGCTTCTTT
>JAFOJO010000028.1 GCA_017421325.1 Candidatus Saccharimonadota bacterium | reverse complement strand
GATATCGCCAGACCGCACAAAGTAGTAGGGATTGGAGCGTAGCTTGTTAAAACTAGTAACACCATTGTAATAACCTACGGAGTCATCTCCATTTGACAAGGCCGCAGTAATACCTTCTCCATATAACATCCTACCAAATTCGTTGTTAACATTGTCTGTTTGTGAAGCATTAGGAAGATGCCATCCTTTAGGACAAATAGAGTTAGAGGCGATTTCTCCTACTGTACTGCCTATATTAGTAGAATTGTTGGAAGCGATAGCGGCAGTCCAGTTATAGTAATTACCAACAAAGTAACGTTTGCATTCATCTTCTGTATGACTAGCGTTCTTACAAGCTTGTAGTGAATTATATCTTGTATCATTGCCGGTGGTATTAGAAGTGTAATAGTAAGTGTCGCCGCCTTCAGCTGAGTATGGAGCAGTGTAACCGCTGGTTGTTGTCCAAGCTGATGGTTTAACGGAAGTGTCAGAAATGTAGTAGTTAGAAGTAATGGCAGTAGATACTGGATTCCAAGTCCAGACACCATCCTTTTCAGTATAGCCATCCGTGTAGATGCCACTACCGGATGCGGTGGTGCTAATGTCTGTATTATTGGAGTTGAGTGGGGCTGTATTGGTGCCACCTATCTCTAAGTCTAGATTTTGCGTCATCCAGATATGCCCATCCGCTAATCTAGTTACCCAATATTGTTTACCGTCTCTAATATCTATAACCTGTACACTGTCACCAGGGTTAGGTAGTTCATCTTCCCACTCTGCTACTTCCTGCATAATATAAGCATTAGTAGGAGTTGTTGCTGAAGGATGAGTTAATAGATATTTGACTTGCCCTAAGTATGTGCCTGCAGCTTGAGTAGGAGAGATATATGTAGCATAAGTAGTAGTAAAGTTGGAGCCTTTTACCATATCAGTAGTGCTAGCTGGGATAGTGGCAACTCTAGTCCAATATGCGGGTACTGTGGAATAATTAGTAAATGGAGAAATAATAGTAGGTGGAGTAGGGGAAGTATCACCTGCCTTAAGACTTAGTTTCATAGCCCATTGTGAAATATCACCCGAAGTAGCTGTGCCACTACTTATATTACTACCATTGCTACCAACCAATGTATTATTACCTTCACTATTTAGACTATCGCCAATAGCATAAACACTATAACCATTTTTGTCATTACAAAAGGTAGATAATGTAGTAGTTCCTATACCTTCTTCATATCTACCATTTACTATACTGGCACTATGAACTTCATCTACAGAACTAGATAAAGTGCAAGAACTAGGGACAGAAATAGCTAAATTATCACTAGATGATACACGTGCAGATGAGCGAGAGACACTAAGACCAAGAACAAAAGCACAAACCACAAGAAGAGGAACAGAAACTAACAATACATTACGGAAAGTATAGTAGAAGAAATCTATTCTACTATTTACTAACGATTGTTTTACTTTGTGGCCCATCTTTACCTCACTTATATAGTTTACTTGAACCCCCATGTGGTGCCACTTGTAAACGGGGTAGTCATACAAAAATGGCACCGCAAGGGGTGTCATATTACAATCATAAGCCAAAGATTAATCTTCAATACTCACAATCGCGTCCTTACGGCGCCATTTATAGATTATGAATATTTGGAAATAAAATATCCTTGACTATTAAATTGTAATATGACTCTTTCATTATAACATAAAAATTTGTTGGTAAAGCTATATAATTTAGCGGAAGCTTTTTGATTGTAATCAGAAGCTTGCCATAGGGGGTTGAAATAATTTTGTCTCCGTGATAGGGTAGCGTGTATGAAAAAATATTTTAAAAATTGGATAAGTGTGAAAAGTGGCTTACACTATGCTGGAGTTTTTCGCACGGTAAAAGAGGGGGAGGTTTGGTGGTGTGCGGTGGGCGAAAATGTGGGCGTAGAAATAAACGGTAAAAACGAAGAATTTTCGCGACCAGTTCTGGTTCTGAAAAAATTGAGTAAGTATGGATTTATGGGGATACCATTAACATCGCAAGAACATGTTGGCTCTTGGTATGTTGAGTTTGTTTTTCAGGATAAGAAACAAACGGCAGTATTGGCTCAGGCAAGAGTGATAAGCGCATTTAGATTATATAAGAAAATGGGGACAGTGCCGAACTCAGACTTAGAAATGGTAAAGAGAGGGTTTCGAAAATTGTATTTCTAAAAAATATCCCCTAATTTTGCAATTAGGGTGGGCGGGTATTCCCGAATATATTTATATTTTATCATAAAATACGAAAAACTACTAGGTTTTATTGTAATTTTAAGTAAAGTAGAGGATAATGAGGGTATAAAAGGAGAATGCTATGGCAAGTATTTATGATTTTAAGGTGAAAAATCGCAAAGGCGAAGATGTGGATTTGGCAGAATATAAGGGTGAAGTGCTGTTAATTGTGAATACCGCGACGGGATGTGGATTTACGCCACAATATGAGGGGTTAGAAGATTTATATAAGAAATATCATGAAAAAGGATTAGAGATTTTGGATTTTCCGTGCAACCAATTTGGACATCAGGCGCCGGGTACGGATGATGAAATTCATGAATTTTGCACGGCCAAATATAATACGACTTTTGACCAGATGGCCAAAGTGGAAGTGAATGGTGATAAAGCGGAACCAGTGTTTGCTTATCTGAAGGAAGAAATTAGTGAAGATCCGGAGCCAAAGGGGATGAAAAATAAGTTGGCGATGAAAGCAATTGCAAAATTACCAGGGGTAGGAAAAGAAAAAGGCTTTATCAAGTGGAATTTTACGAAATTTGTGGTAGATAAAGATGGCAAGGTGATATATAGATTTGGGCCAACAGATGTGCCGGGGGATTTTGAGGATAAAATAAAGGAATTAATCGAGGCTTAAGTTGACAAATAACCTTAAGTGTGATATAATTAAAAGGTAATGGAGGTTTTTGATGAAAGAAATAAATACTGAAGATTTTGAGATGGAAGTATTGGAAGCGGAAGGGATGGTATTGGTAGATTTTAATGCAGACTGGTGTGGGCCGTGCCAGATGATGAAACCGATCTTGGAAGAATTTGCCGAGAAAAATGCAGAAGTAAAGCTAGTGGGGGTAAACGTGGATGATAATAGTGACTTAGCAGAAAAATATGGTGTATCTGGAATACCGTGTTTGGTATTATTCAAAAATGGCGAAGAGGTGAACCGGGTAGTGGGGGTGCAGTCTGTAAAGAAATTAGAAAAATTAATAGGTAAATAAGATGTACGATGTAGTGATAATAGGCGCTGGGATTGCCGGATTAACGGCGGCGATATATGTGCGGCGTTCTAATAAAACCGTGCTAGTGTTAGAGGGGCAAGCCTATGGTGGGCAGATAATCAATACTTTGCAAATAGAAAACTGGCCGGGCGATTATGGTGTAAGCGGGGTGGATTTGATGCAAAAAATCTACAAGCAAGCTACGGAATTAGGCGCGGAAGTGGAATTTGAAGAAGTAGAGGTGGTAGAAAAAGTTGGTGAAGACTTTGTGATAAAAACTGAAGATGGCGAATATAAGGCTGGCGCAGTGATACTAGCCGTAGGGGCGGAAGATAAGAAACTAGGAATAGAGCGTGAGACGGAACTAGCTGGTAGGGGCGTAAGTTATTGTGCGACTTGTGACGGCGCGTTTTATAAAGGTAAAAATGTAGCCGTGATAGGGGGTGGGAATACGGCATTGTATGATGCGGTGTATTTGGCGGATATTGCAGATAAGGTGTATGTGGTGCACAGACGTGATGAGTTTAGGGGTGATGCGGTGCTAGTGGAGAAATTGAAACGTAAAGAAAATGTGGAATTTGTGCTAGGTTACGTGCCGGAGCAAATCTTGGGTGATGATAAGGTTGCGGGGGTGAAATTGGCACCTAGCGGTAAAGTAGATAGTGCGACTAGCGAAAAGATTTTGGATGTAGATGGGATTTTTGTGGCAATTGGCAAAAAACCAGCTACAGAGAAATTTGCAGAGTTGGTGAAATTGGATGAAGACGGATATATAGTAGCTAGCGAAGATTGCAAGACGTCTTGTGATGGCGTATATGTGGCGGGTGATTGTCGAACGAAAGACATACGGCAACTGGTAACGGCGGCAGCGGATGGTGCGGTGGCGGCCGATGCGGCGGTAAATTATTTGAGCAAGTAGGATGGCGGATAAAGAAACGGAAGCTGAGTGGGAAAAGTCTAAGCGTATTGAGGCTGAAAAAATGAAGGCCGCGCGTAGTCTCGCATACTATGAAGAAGATAAAGCCAACCAGGCTTTTCTTGATCCGGCTAAGGTTCGTGGCTTTTCGCGCGATCCGAATGTCATTGCAAGGAGTGCTGAAAGGCTGGCGAATGTTAGTATTGTGTCCACTTTGTTGGGTATTCTTTTTGGGATTTTTCTGCAACTGGTGTCGATTGAAGTAGAAGCGTTTAAACTTGGTCTTGCTGGCGGCGGCATCGCGATGGTGTTTGGAGTTATC
>JAFOJO010000017.1 GCA_017421325.1 Candidatus Saccharimonadota bacterium | reverse complement strand
GCGTAAGCATTTTCTCTTCAGATGTACCATTGGTGTCATTCGTTCCGCAAGACGTGCTATTTTTCATGAACCTATTATAGCACAAAAAACCCTCAGGTAAGGGTGGGCATCACCTGAGGGTATTTTGGCCCTCTAACGCTTCACTACTATACCGGGTGAACCCCGGAGCGTAACCCACCTCACACAATTGGGGCCCGCCGGTTAGAGGGATTGCTATGCCTTCGAAATTGGCCTTTCTAAGTGGAGGTAATACTTATAAAATTTAAAACCATGAAGAAATTTTAAATTCGAAAGGGTTTCAAAAGCACGCAATTTCTGCTACACTGGAAGTAGTATAGCTGAAATTATAACTTATTTAGGTGCGGTGTAGGGTATTTTTGTTACCCTAACTGCTATTCATTATATCACACAGGAGAAAATATGTCAACACTTTTTTCACACTTTTTTGCAAAAATCAACCAAATCTCACCCCTAGAGGCAGATTTTACAGAGGTGTTAAGTACCATTGCGCTTACGCCTAAAACATTGTATTTTTATGGTAAAATGCCGGAAAATATGTCCAAAACACCAAAAAATAAAACTAAAAAAGACCATAAAATAAGCCAAAAATCAAGCACCAAAAACCGAACAAAGCGTCCTAAGTCTGTGGCTATCGTGGGCGCGCGGCGTAATACTAGATATGGTGAAGAGGTGGCCTATAAAATGGCTTATGAACTCGCTAAACATGGCGTCGTGGTGATTTCTGGCTTAGCTTATGGCATAGATAGCATTGCGCACCGAGGGTGTCTAGATGCTGGTGGCATTACGGTGGCCGTGCTTGGTACACCCATAGACCACATCTACCCCACTGCGCATAAGCCGCTAGCCAAGGAAATTATAGATAAAGGCGGAGCTATTATTAGTGAATATGCACCCCAGAACACCCCGGTGAATCATCGTCATCCTCTGGCGCCAGTAGAATATGTAGATTCTGCTACCGGGCAACGTGGTTATGATCCTAAAGCTTCATTTCTCTATCGTAATCGTATAGTGGCGGGCCTTGCGGATATCGTGGTGGTGGTAGAAGCGGCCGAAAAATCCGGCTCGCTTAATACCGCTGCCCACGCTTTGGAGCAAGGTAAAGAGGTTTTTGCAGTGCCTGGCAATATTACTAACCCGTATTCTCAGGGATGCAACAAACTTATCCGCCAGGGTGCCAATCCTTACACTGGTCCAGACGATCTCTTGCGCGTGCTATTTCCGGAGAAATATCTTAAAAAGCGCACAAAATCCACCCAAGCCCTACTTTTTGGCGACACAGAAGAAGAAACAGCTATTTTGCTAGCTTTATCTAAAGGTCTCCGTAACGGCGAAGAAATCATGCAGGCTCTCCATCTATCCGCCAGCGATTTCAACCAAATAGTGACCTTGCTAGAAATCAAAGGCCAAATTCGCTCCCTCGGCGCGAATAACTGGAGCTTAAGCTAAAGCATTATCGAAATTTTGTTGATTTTTAGTGGGTGGACATGGTACAATGGTGGTGCAAACATATAATCATTTAAGGAACGCCTTATTTTATTACGAATAATGGTTCTTGAAAGTGTAAATGGTACCGCGAGGTATTACAGCTTTCGAGCACCATTAGGCGTTAGATTGATTGTATGTTTGCACCCCTTGCGGTGCCATTTTTGTTAATCCCCATTATAATATAGTGGCACCACATGGGGGAGTTAGTAATTATATATAAGTGAGGTAAAAGATGGGCCACAAAGTAAAACAATCTTTAATGAGTAGTAGAATAGATTTCTTCTACTATGCTTTCCGTAATATCCTGTTTATTTCTCTTCCACTGGCCATTATTGCTGCCATTGTACTTACTACTCCTCACTCGTCTACTACAGTCTCCGCCCTGGATACTTCCAACTTAGAGCATCTGACTCTTTCTATTCCAGTATCTTGCACTATGAATATTACTGGCAGTGATACTCATTTTGCTTCTGTAGTGTCTGGCACCTATACTCCTAATATTGGTACTACTACCATGAAAACATTATGTAATGATCCTAATGGCTATGTCATTTATGCTATAGGAGCTTCTGGCGATAATAGTGACCCAGATAATGCTATAGAAGGCCATACGGATCTTATTAGTAGCTTAGGTAGTAACTATAATATCCATACTGGAGTCTATGATAGCAGTAATCCTACCGCTTCTAGTTGGAGTATGAAGGTTACTGCTGTAAATGGTACTTATAAACCCACTTTAGGAGACTACTATGCTTCAGGTAACTATGTATCAGTACCTAACAATTGGCAAAAAGTAGCCTACTGGGAGTCTGGCATCATTAATTCCACCGTAGGCTCCTCTATCCAAACTACCTATGATGTCTATACGGATGGTGCTCAACCAGCTGGTACCTATAAAGGTATGGTAAAGTATGTCTTGCTTCATCCATCTAGCCTTATCCAACCCACCACACTAGAAGATGCTTTTGATAGCACCATAGGCAAAGACCATAAAGTAGACGTAGACGGTAGTAAATACTATAGAATGCAAGACATGACACATGAAATATGTAACACTGCTACTATTCTAGGTGAAGCCTCCCAAATGAAGCTAGTAGATATAAGAGACAATAGTCTTTATTATGTTACTAAACTCTTAGACGGTAACTGTTGGATGACTGAGAACTTGAGCCTGGACTTAGATAGCAATGTAGCTCTTACTTCTGATACTACGGATCTTAATAATATCTATAATACCACTACTACTGAATATGGCGAATATGATGCTGGTTATAGTAAAGCAGGTGATACTATATCTTGGACACCAAATACTAGTACCGTAAACACTGCTACACAATGGAATAATAACAATAATGCTCCTAGATCCCTAGACAGTGGTGGTGGTTATACTGATGCTAACATTGGTGACCATGGTCTTACTGGTAATTACTATAACTGGTCTGCGGCCATTGCCAGCAATAACTCTGCACCACTTAGTGCAGATAACATTGCCGGTGAGAATAGAGATGCTACTAACTCTATCTGCCCTAAAGGTTGGCGTTTACCACGTATCAGAAACTATGTATCCTACGATGTAGGCGAGAATGACTTTGCTAATCTAAATTTCTACTATAATGGAGGTAAGACTAATACTAGCGCAGGATTAATGGCGGCACCGGTTTATTTTGTGTTATCCGGTAGCACATCGGGTGGGTTCAGCGGTAGGGGGCATTATCGCTCCAGTACGCCGCGCAGTCCTACGGGCTCATATAATTTAAATATGCTTGGTGGATCCGTTAATCCATCTGGGTGGGATTTTAATGGTGGCGAGAGTAGATATATCGGCTTTTCGGTACGATGTATAGCTAGGTGATCTTCCTGTAAAAAACATTATAATTTCTGCGTGCTCGTTGCCACTTTTCTCATCGTCAGATTGTAACTCATCTCTATTAGCGGGGCTAAAGTTTCGGCATCTACCGTGCCGTCTAGTATCACCGTTACCCAATATCTTCTGTTCATATGAAACGCCGGGAAAATTCCTGGCGTTTTTATTACGTCCTCTATCATTTCTGGGTCTAGCTTCAAATTTACCACATCGATTCTCTCGCCATCGGCATACTCCAGTACGGTATTATCTTCCGGTTTTAGTTTTATGAGCTGCTCTTTTGTCGCATCAAAAACTAATGCCAGCCATTTCTTATTGTCGCTATGGCGATACACTGTATATGTGGGATTAGATTCCCATGGGTGATCATGTGTCACGCCACCAAATTCCCCCATTACAAACTCGCCAAAGTCTTCCGTATTCATCTAATCTTCTTTAGATTTCATAGTTGGGAAAGGCACTGCTTCCCTACCCGGTACACCTTCTAGTAACCAGAAATTACGTTCGCTGTTGCCCCAGCCACAAGCCGGCGGCATCCCATATTCCAGCATTTCCACAAAATCCATATCTAGCATCTGCGCTTCGTCATCCCCTGCATCGCGTGCCGCTTGTTGTTCTTCAAATCGCTCTAATTGATCTAGTGGGTCATTAAGCTCTGAGAACCCGTTGCCCATCTCGGTACCAGCAATAATTGGATGGAACCGCTCTGTTACTAATGGATTATCCGCGGACTTCTTCGCGAGTGGCGAAAGAGACAAAGGCTCCTCTATCAGCCAGTACGGCCCAGCTGAAGTTTTGCGAATTAGTTTCCATACGTGGTCAATCAGCCGTGCCTCAGAGACGTCAAAATTCGTCTCTACACCGTTTTCCTTCAAAATTCGGATTAATTGCTCACGGTCCGGATTAAATACGTCTACATCGAATTTTTCCTTAAGTAGATCCGCATATTTCACGCGTGGCCACTCGCAGTCTAAATCAATATCAAACCCACCTACGTGAAACTTTAACGTACCCCAAGTTTCCATCGCTACGTATTTAATCATTTCTTCGTATAGCTTCATGCCATCTTCGTAGTTTTCATACGCGGCGTAGCTCTCAAATGCGATATGTTCTGGCAAGTGTTCATCATCTACGCCTTCATTGCGAAATCTCGGGCCAATATCGTAAACTTTTTCAAACCCACCACCCAGCAAGCGCTTCAGAGGCAACTCATGCGAAATACGTAGGTAAAAATCTTCATCCAAAGCATTCATATGGGTGACAAATGGTGTAGCGTCTGCACCGCCGGTAGTATGCTCTAGTACCGGGATATTCACCTCAATAAACCCGTGTTTATTCATAAAATCGCGCGTGGCCTGCCAAAACTTGCTGCGCCTTACTAGCCGCTCGCGCACTTCGGGGTTTACATTCATATCTACATAGCGCCGGCGGTAGCGTTCTTCCTTGTTGGTGAATTTTTCCGGCAAAGGCCGCAAAGATTTAGTTAGTAGTTTTACGAAATTAGAAAATACAGATATCTCACCAGTCTGTGATTTGCCAACTTTACCGGTAGCTTCAATAAAATCACCGGTGTCTAATAGCTTAATATCTTTAGCCCCCAACAAGCCTTCTGGCGCGGCGCCCTCGGCCTTCATGAAAATCTGGATTTCGCCAAAATAATCACGTATCTTGATAAATACTAACTTGCCAAACGAACGGATGGCGGTAATTCGCCCCGCCACCGTCACTGCTTGGCCGTCTTTTTCGTCAAAATGATTAATAATGTCAGAAATTTTAGTGTTTCGCGTGCTTTTAGACGGATACGGGTCTATTCCCCGCGCGCGGATCTCTTCAAGTTTGCGTAATCTTTCATTGCGATAATCTTCAAGTAACATAATATATATTATACCATAAAACAGAGAAAGAAAAGGTACACTATAAATTTATAGAAAAGGCGCCCCTATAAGGGGCGCCCGGTGACATAGATAACGCTGTCCATGGGGCCTTTTGTAGGCATGGCGTCGGCCAGCTCTCTGACCTCCATAATCTTAAGCCGGCCAAAGTTTGCGGTAAGCGTAGTGAAAATTCTATCATAAATTTCAAGCAGACCGCTTTCGCAAATGCTTCGCGCAGTACGGGACTTTATGGTGCCATTTTCTAATTCGTGTTTTCCAATACCAAACATGTAATCTAATACCATTGTTGAGCTTGGATTATTTGCGCTATCATTCCAAGCCTCCGCGAGTCTTCTGAGGTTCTTCTCAAAAATATCCGGGCCACGATTGGCAACGCATTGGTAATAGTAGATTAGGATATTACTAATATCTACCCAGTCATAGTCTAAGCCGTTTCGTATTAGGAAATCAATAGCATCATCATGGTGCAGTCTAATCGAGGCAGCCTTAAGGTTTGCCTTCAATTGCTTGTATGCCTTAGGATTTTCGATATAGGCCAGTGATTTTTTTGTTTCATTTCCGCAGAACTCAATCCCGCCCCTGAAAAAACACTTATAAGTAACAATATCAGTGATCTTAATTGCGCCAAAAAAGTCTTTCCAAAAGAGTGAAGTTTCATTCTCGCCAAACTGAAAGTGAGGCAGTACTCGCTCGAATATACCGCGGCTTAAAAACTTTTTCCCATAAGGACGCAATAGGAAATCACAAAAGTCTTTATACTCTAAGGCCATGATGGCAGCACGACGCAGGCTAAAAACCCTAAACTGTTCTTCGTTCGCGTCTACAGCTTCGATTCTTTTCGCTCCACTATAAACTAATTGAAAAACCGAATCGCCTGACCCTAAAATAGTGAAAGCCTTTTCTGGGGCAGGGCACAGCTTTGGGATATAGCCGAGGTTTTGCGTTGTGGCGAGGTAAGGTTTCCCTACCACAGTATTTTTAATGTCTGAAACCAAAGTAGAATTTTTAAAGGACATTGCGGACACCTCCTAAATAATTCGCAAAAAGATAAATCTATGTCAGCAGACATTATAACATATCTTTAGTATTTCTGCAATGGCAGAACCGCAACCTGAAATTGTCTAAGAACAGCGACGCGGCCATGTTGTCCACGCATATAAGCGTGATTAAGACCTTACTTGATTTCTACAATCTTTACCTTTTTACCGTTAAAATCAAAGTCTTCCCCGGCCTTGCGTCCAAAAATCGCTTTGCCAATAGGTGATTCATTAGAAATTTTGCCTTCTAATGGGTTTGCTTCGGTTGGCCCTACTAGGGCATATTCTACTCTGCGGCCACCCATATCCAATAACACCGTTACGCCTAAGTCAACTTTATCTTTCTTGCCTCCGCGAATAATCTTAGCATTTTTCAAAATCTCTTGAATTTCCAAAATCCGCCCTTCGGCCACTTTTTGCTCGTTGCGCGCCGAGCTATATTCTTCGTTTTCAGATAAATCACCAAATGCTCGTGCTGTAGCAATCTTCTCAGCTATCGCCGGTCGGCTTTTAATCAGCTCATTCAGCTCTTTTTCTAATTCTTTTTTGCCTTCAGCGGTCAGGTTCACGCTTTTTTTGATCATTTTTTACTCCCACTTTATAATCTCTATAAAGTCTACCGGAAAACGCTTATTAAGTCAACCCCTTTTTGCTTAAAATCCGCTAGAATTTCTCCAAATCTGCTAATTTTACCATTTGACTTTCGCCAGTATAGCGGTTAGTGAGTTCTGCTGCGCCATTAGCTAGAGTTTTATCAGAGATTACTATTCTATACGGCAAACCCATTAGCTCGGCATCGGCAAATTTTTCGCCCGGGCGCACGTTGCGATCGTCAAATAGCACCATATCTTCGCGGCCCTGGTAAAACTTTTCTGCTTCAGCCATACCCTTTTCGCCAATCCCTACTAGATAGTACTCATACGGCGCCACTTCTTCTGGCCATACCAAGCCTTTATCGTCGGCAAATTTCTCCGCTATCACCCCCATCACGCGCGATACACCTATACCGTAGCACCCCATATATACGCTTTTTTGCTGATTTTCTTCGTCAATATATTTTAGCCCTAAGGGTTCAGAATATTTAAACTTCAACTTAAAGATATTGCCTACTTCGGCTGCAGTGATTTCTGTAAATTTTTGCCCTTCGGCGCCTAGGTCTGCCAATACCTCGTCATTATACACCTCTTTATTTAATACTACAGATTTATCAGTATTATAATAAATCGTGTCCTCACCCACCGGCAGTACAGTTTGGAATTCGTGCGAATATTTAGAGAAAATTCCGCCACTCGCAAAAGTTTCATAAGTATCTTCGCCAATGCCGAGTCTGGCAAAAATCCGTCCATAAGCCTTCTCTACTTCTGCGTAAAACCTATCCAAATCTTCTTCTGAAGTATGGAAGCTATATAGATCCTTCATCAAGAATTCACGTCCACGCAAAATGCCAGACTTGGCCCTCAGTTCGTTGCGAAACTTAGTTTGGAACTGGTACACATAAAGTGGCAAATCCTTGTAGCTAGAAATATAACTTTTCAGCATATTGGTGATTGGTTCCTCGTGTGTAGGTGCTAAACCCAGCACTCCGCCACCAGAAAGCTCTGTCTTAAACCAAATATCCACTTCTTGATCTGAAAACCTACCAGTCTTCTCCCACGGTTCAGGATTTTGCAGGGCTGACATCTGTACTTCTTCGCAGCCGAGTTTATTTAATTCCTCACGAATTACGCGCTTGATATTTTCAATTACGCGTAGGCCCAGCGGCAAATAATCATATACCCCTGCCATTTCTTTATGAATATAGCCTGCGCGGGTGAGCAGCGCTCCGTTTTTAGCAGTCTCGTCCTTTGGTGCCGCGCGTAAAGTTTTAATAAAAGTCTTCGAAAATCTCATACCCCCTATTATATCACATTACCCTATACCTAGTACGTATAACAGATAAAACGCTACTCCATTTTTAATCATGTGTGTCAAAATTCCTGCATAGATGGTGCCGGTAATTTCACGTAGTCCGCATAACACAATAGACATCGCGAATACATTTACTCCCACATTCCACTGCAGATGAATAATTCCAAAAAGTAGTGACACTAAGAAAATTGAGATCATCATTGATGCCCAGTCAGACATTTTTTCAGATAGCATTGGCCTGAGTTTTCCGTACAGCCAGCCGCGAAAAATCAATTCCTCGGCGATTGGCGCCACTACTACCAAAATCAAAAATGCCACAATTTTTTCAAAGCCGGTTAGATAAATGCTGAACCCTACTTCTTGCACCTGTTCGGCGTCAAACCACGGGAAAATATTGAAAATTGCCACTAGCCCCGCCGCTAAAAGTGTAGCTATGATAAAGCCTACTGGTGTCAGACCAATATCTGTCCAAGTTGGCAGACCTTTCAACCCCAAATCCTCTCGGTTCGTCACTTTGGGTGCAAGTTTACCGTTTAATAAACGTTTGCCATTTTTAGTTTCATTTTCAATTTTTAATTTTACAGTAATCTTGGGCGTTACAAATAAAATCCACACTAAGGCCAAAATATACGACAACGCCGAATAAATTGCCGTAGGTACTGGCTGTAAGAAAGTCTCCCGCCCCAAAATCCATAGCATCAAATACCCTACAACTAGCTGCGCCGCAATTACTGCTGCCGCTACCCATACCAATAGCAACAGAGCTTTCAAAATCACTCTCCACCTCTGTTTTTGCGGAACTTTGTTACGCGCTTGCTTCAGCGATGTTTTTTTATCCATCATTACTGCGCTATCCTAATAATATCCAAAATTGTTACAATGAAAATCAATGCGAGTAGCACAATAAATGCGCGTGAAACGATTTTTTCTTCAGTTTCTTTAGTGAGCTTTTTCTTGCGTAACTTGTATATTGCAATTAGCAGCCATCGTCCACCGTCTAGGGCTGGTATCGGTAAGACATTCATACAAGCCAGGGATACCGATATCAGTGCTGCTAGAAACGCCAAATTGGTGGGCCCGGCAGAAGTAAACGCTGGAAACAGCACACCGATAATCCCCACTGGCCCTGATACGGAATCTTTTACTTCGCTCAGCGCTTCTTGTCCTTCTTCGCGCACCTCTGAGTTAGGGCTAAATAATCGTGCTGTTCCAGATACCAAATTTCCAATCATAATCCCAATCCCCTTGTAGGTTTCGCCAGTCAGCTGCGCAGTTAAGCCTATGCCTACAATTGGCGCAGACCAAGTAGAATAAGACAAAGATTGTGAACTTGCCATAGTCACGCCAAGCAAATATTCGCTATCTGCGGGGTTTAAAGTAACCTTAAGATCCAGATCTTTATCACAATTGCAATCTTCGGCGCCCTTACGGAGAATTTTATATGACACCTCTTCTCCGGCATGCTCAGTATTAATATCGGTGATTTCACTAGCATATTTTACCTCTGTTCCATTTACGGCCACTATATAATCATTTGCCGCCAATCCTGCTTTCGCGGCTGGTGAATTTTCGGCTACAGATGTAATCTGCACTGGGGCAGCATCCGTACGTGTGTCATTCGCCACCGTGAATTGTCCATCCAAAAACTCCGGCATGCCTGTCCAGGCCAATATCGTAAAGATAATAATTGCCACCAGCCAGTTCATTGCGACGCCAGCAAACAGAATTTTGGTTTTTGCCCAGAACCCAGCCTTGCCAAAAGTCCCAGCACGCGTGTCAGCTGCGGGCTCACCATCCATTTGACAAAAACCGCCAATTGGTAGCCAGTTCAGGCTAAAAATCATGCCTTTCTGGGCAAAATCTTTATTGCCATCTGAAATAACTACTTTTGTGGCTTTTTCTTTTGTCCATTCTTTGCGTGGTAGTCTGTGCCATTTACCGGTCTTAGGGTCTTTTACCCAGGCTATCGCTCGTGGCGGAAAACCAATCCCAAATTCCAGCACGTTTACGCCGTTGCGTCGTGCCGCAATAAAATGCCCAAACTCGTGTGCTGTTACCAAAAACATCAGCACCAAGAGCCCTACAATCACACCTACTAATATATCCATAAGCCTATTATATCACTATTTGCCAAATCGTCTATTGCGACTATTGTATTCATTTATAATCATTTTAATATCATTGGCTTCCATTTCTGGGAAATATTTTTCAAGGAACAAGAACTCAGCATACGCTGCCCGCCATAGCATAAACCCAGAAAGCCGTTCTTCCCCACTAGTGCGCACCACCATATCTAAATCCGGCACCTCTGGATGATATAGATGCTTGCGGATAGTTGCCGGCGTAATCTCGCCGTCTGCTTTCACTGCGATGTTTGCTGCATCGGCAATTTCTTGCTCGCCGCCATAGTTAAAACAGAAACACACCGTAGTTCCGGTACAATCCGCGGTAATCTTCTCGGCTTTTTCGGCCAAAGAAGTTAAAGTTGGGTTAACTTTGCCACGTGTGCCAAGAATAAGGAGCTTTATATTATTTGCCGCCATTTTTTCGGCCATTTTTACAATCTTGGTTTCGGCCAATTTCATAATATAGTTAACTTCCGCTTCTTCCCGTCCCCAGTTTTCAGTACTAAAGACGTAAAATGTCACGTATGGTATTCCGGCCATCGCCGCAGCGCCCACTAACTCCTCAATAGTTTTGAGTCCTTTTTTATGTCCTTCTATTTTAGGTAGGTCGTTTTCTTTTGCCCACCTGCGGTTTCCGTCCGCGATAATCCCCAAATGTTGTAATTCCATTGACAAAATCTCCAAAGTATGATATAATAAAGTTATAGTTTCATTATTTCTTCAGATTTAGCCTTAAATTCGGCTTCAATCTTATCGTTAAATTCTTTGGTTAGATCGTCAATTTCCTTTTCGGCGCGTTTTTTAATGTCTTCGCTCATGTCTTCAGTATTTTTGATCGCCTTACGAGCATCCTCGCGCGCGTTGCGGATTGCTACTTTTGCTTCTTCTACTTTGGCGGAAGCATTTTTGACAATATCCTTGCGACGCTCCTCGGTAAGTGCTGGGATTGGCACGCGAATTACTCGGCCGTCGTCCGCTGGATTTAGGCCCAAACTTTGGTCTGCCCGAATGGCTGCTGCAATTGCTTGAATATTCGCAGGGTCAAACGGCGTAATTACTAGAAGTGTAGCATCGGCCGCAGTAATATTGGCCACCTGGTTTAATGGCATAAATTGCCCATAAACTTCCACCTTTACACCCGAAAGCATATCTGGGTGTGCTCGCCCGGTGCGCACCTTTTTCATTTCGTTCTTAAAACGCTCAATCACCGCCTCCATCTTTTTGCGGTCTTCTGCTACGTCAAACATAATAACTCCTTATTTTATGTTTCAATTATAACATATAAAATCCCTGTTTAATTCCAACGGAATTAAACAGCCAAAAACAAAAATCGAGTTGGAATTCACTTTCAACTCGATTTTCTAACTAGCCTCTTTTGCTAGACTTTTCTACCTCCGGAGAAAAGTCTATTACTCGGTTACACCGAGTTCGATGCGCTTAAATTGCCGCACGGTGATATTTTCACCAGTTTTAGCAATCGCTTCCTTAATAAATTGCTCTACCGTTTTAGAGTCATCCAAAATATATGGTTGATTCATTAAAACCTTGTCAGCGAAAGCTTTCTTCATTTGGCCTTCAAGAATTTTCTCTTTCATGTTTTCTGGGCCTTTGAAGTTGGCTTCTAGTTCTTTAATTTTTGCAGCTCTCACGTCTTCTGGGATATCCGCTTCGGATACGTAAAGTGGCGCCATCGAAGCTACCTGCATCGCAATTTGGTGGGCCAAAGTCTTGAATTCGTCGGTTTTGGCCACGAAAGAAGTTTCGCAGTTTACTTCCACGATAGCACCCAGGCGCCCATCGTGAATGTAAGAATCCACTAAACCTTCGCGGGTTTCGCGGTCGCCACGCTTCTCGGCCTTGGTGAGGCCTTTTTTACGCATTGCTTCAAGTGCCTTGTCAAAATCGCCGTCGGCTTCTACTAAGGCTTTCTTAGCGTCGGTCAATCCTGCGCCAGAGAGCTCTTTTAATTTCTTAATTTGTTCAACTGAAATTTCAGCCATAATTTTTGCCTCCTTAAATTAATTTTACGCAAGTTATTTTTTACCTTCTTTGATCGCTTCTACGAAGTAGCCAAGAATCAGCTTGGTAGCCTTGATCGCATCATCGTTTGCCGGGATTACGTAGTCGATATTGGATGGATCTACGTTGGTGTCAGTGATCGCGAAGACTGGAATATTTAGCACATTAGCTTCCTTAATGGCGTTCTTATCTTCCATCGCGTCGATTACTATAATTGCTGCTGGCTGATCGGTCATATCTTTAATGCCGCCATAGCGCTCGTTCAAAAGATCAATTTCTTCTTGGAATCTTTGTACTTCTAGCTTAGAATAGCGATTTTCTAATTCGCCCGAAGCCATTCGGCGTTCCAAATCTTTCAATTTCTTGATTTGGCGATTTACCGTAGCTACGTTGGTGAGCGTACCGCCGACCCAACGCACCGTGACGTATGGCATGTCTACAGATTCGGCTGCTTCTTTGACAGCCTCTTTCATCTGCTTTTTGGTGCCCACGAAAAGTACTTTCTTGCCGCTTTTTACAATTTCGGTGATTTTCGGCAAAGCCACTTCTAGGCCGTCTACGGTCTTTTCTAGATTAATAATATGCGCATTTTGGCGCTTAGAGTGAATATATGGCGCCATTTTCGGGTGCCAACGGCTCGTTTTGTGGCCAAAATGGGCCCCAGCTTCTAAGAGAGCCTTCATATCGACAGCTACTGTCATAATATGATTTCCTTTCCTTTGATTACAGGCTTTTTAGAGACGAACTCGCCCCAGGAAACCTCCCGTAATCTGTTTCATTAAAATTAGTATATACCTTCATTATATCACGCCTTTACAAAAAAGTCAATCTCTGATATAATCACTCTAATTATGAGTAAAACAGAGTTACACCCTAAAGATTATCGTGATGTCGTCTTTTTAGACGAAGCCGCGGGCTTTTCGTTTTTAACCAAATCTACTGCGAAAAGCGAAGAAACCATCAAGTGGGAAGATGGTAAAGAATACCCACTAGTCAAGGTGCAGATTTCCTCGGCATCTCACCCGTTCTTCACCGGTGAAGAAAAGATTATCGATACCGAAGGTCGCGTGGACCGCTTCAAGGCTCGCGCTGCTAAGGCCGCCAAAATGAAAGAAGCTTTGGAAAACAAAGCTAAAAAGGCCGCCAAAGAAGCCGAGAAAAAAGCCAAAGCAGAAGAAAAGTAAAAATAGCCCCAAGGGGCTATTTTTTGTATGGGCGCCCTCGCAGTTATAAGCGCCCATACTTTCCGTTATGCTACCGGCGGCGCTTTATGGCTGCTCGCTTCTTATTATTCTTACCCTTCGCTATAAAGATAATCCCGAGTATCGCTGCAGACAGAAAGATTAAAACTCCAGTTATTACATAATCAGCGCGCGAGATATTCAAGTTATTGAACAGGCTGCCTGTATCTGGTACCGGAATTGTTTCATAATAGCAATAGGTGATGTACGGTTTATAGAGTGCTACGCCGTCAGGATCGTATGCGGTAATTTCTATTCTATATTTCCCTGTCGCCAGATCATTTTCCGAAAACGGTAATTCTACCTTAGTGTCAGGCGAGTTCACAGTAATCGGCGAAACAACCCCTACCAAATTACCATTTTCATCGTAAATATTTACGCCAATTGTACTAATATCCTCATTTTCCGTATCATAGTTTAAGTGTAGATAAACTAAGTCATCGTTTTCATCTTCGGATGCCTCCCCAGTCACTGGATAAAGTGAAAAAGTTACATCTTCAAAGTCTTTCACTCCTTCAAGCCCTATTCCCTCAATATGCACTTTGTATTCGCCATAGCCGTAATCCTCAGCGAGTAAATCCAATGGTGTAGAATATGTTCCGGCAGCATAGTCCACGAAACTCTTCGGGTCATCGGTGGTTAGTAAATCAATTTTATGAGTTACATCGTCTTTGTCGGTGTAGTAAATAGTAACCGTAATATATTCCACGTTTTCATAGTCAAAACTCAAATTTTGATCCGGATATATAAATACTGAACCATTTTCCGGCTTAACATTTAAAATGTCCGGCTGGCTCCCTACTACTCGCACCGAAATTGTATCGGTTACAGTAGTAATGCCCCCTTCTGCCGACGCTCCCGGCCCTGGCAAAAATGCCGCAAAAATTGTCGTGATGGCTACCAGTATCAACCCCAGTAGTCCAAGAACTCGCTTTTTTGTCTTTTTCATACTCTACACTCTTTTTATGTTTGATGTTTGTTTCGGTTTTGCAAAGAAGCTTACTAGACGGCTAATCTAGAACGGCGTTCTTTACGCTTCCTTACCACTATTATAATCCATACAATTATAATTGTCAACAAGATTATGGTTATAATTATCACGGATGGCGGCATCAAGAATACTACCATTTCTTCAGTTTGAGTTTCTTCACCGGCGGTTACCGTCCAGGTAGCTTTGTATAGGCCAAAACTTGGAGTTTCTTCCCATTCGTCGGATAATACCAACTCTGCCTCTGGGATAATAGACATCCTGGCTTCATTTTCTGGTGTTTCATAGTAAGCTCCGCCCAAAATTCCCTCAACCTTCAGTACACCCCGCGCATTAAAATCTAGATTACCAGTATTTTTTACTTTGGCTGTAGCATTAATATGTTCAAAAGTAGTATTTTTGCGCACAGTTTGACCATTTTCCTCTACCGAAGTCTCTTTGTCGATAGTCCTGCTTATTCTCACGTCGGAAATTTCAGCTGCTACAATAGTTTCGCCGTTAGAGCGGCCATAAATCACCATACCCGGGCTGGCTTCTGTTTTAATGCCGCTACCGCTAGCTGCGCCAGAAATAGTGTGTGCAAATAATACTGCATATTGCCCGCCCGCCGGTATACTATCTGGAGTAATTACTTTGTAGGACACTTCCACCGTTTCGCCCGGCGCCGCTGTGAATGTTGGCTTTTCTACGTAATTCCCGTTGGTGTCTTTTATCTTAATCCATCGTGTAATCTGTGTGTAATTATTCTCGTTATTAAAACCAAGCGAATAGGTATCGTCGGTCTCGGAGTAAACATAAGAATATGGCGCCGCGTATACCTCAAAGTTAACCGGGTCTTTGCTATCATTGCTGACCTTTAAAACATCTTCGTACTCGGAACTCGGATTTAACTGAAAAATCCGGCTTACTGGGCTGATACTAACACTGGTTCCATCTTTCAGCTCCTGCTCGGCATTTTCGCTTTCTTGCTCGCCTTCTGCATAGGTCAAATTTGTTAACGAAAAAGCTACGCCAGACAATATCGTTAAACTTACTAAAGCAACCGCTACAAACTTTGTAAGAATTTTCTTCATTTACCTCCTTATTTACTCCATTATAACACGCCCGCCAATTTTGTAAAAATAATCCAAAATTCAAGATATGTGTTATAATATAAAAATACTTTAATATGCGCGCGTGGTGGAATTGGTAGACACGCTACCTTGAGGTGGTAGTGGCTATATTTACGGCTGTGCTGGTTCAAATCCAGTCGCGCGCACCAAACCTAGTTCTGTTCTTAAGAGCCTGGTTAAAGACGTTTTCAAGAGGTTTCTTCCATCTGAAGGAGACCTCATTTTTGTTGTTAATTTCAAGGTTCGTAACCAATTTTCGTACTAATTGGTCCTTTTGCCATGAGTCGGCACTTTTCATCTTGTCAGCGAGGGAATCTAGCTGGTTCGTAAGTTCTTCCAGAATTTCTCGAACTTGGTCAGGATCGTAGATTTTGGCGCTAATATCGTCGCGTTCAGCTTGCAAAGCG
>JAFOJO010000016.1 GCA_017421325.1 Candidatus Saccharimonadota bacterium | reverse complement strand
TATATCTAGCCCAATTATCATAAATTATTTCGCGTATTCCACTGCCCGAGTTTCACGAATTACATTTACCTTGATCACACCCGGATAGCTCATTGTAGCTTCTATCTTATTGGCAATATCACGCGCAAGTTTCAATGCGGATAAATCATCAATAGATTTTGGTTCCACTATCACGCGAATTTCTCGCCCTGCGGATATCGCATAAGCCTTTTCAATACCTGGGAAGGAAGTTGCAATATTTTCCAAATCACGCATCCGTTCTGCAAAATTCTCTGCTGAAATATTTCTCGCCCCTGGCCGTGCCGCCGAGATTGCATCTACTATCTTTACAATCACCGCTTCTGGCGTAGTCGGCTCAATATCTTCGTGATGCGCCGCAATTGCATGTACTACTTCATCTGGCATACCATATTTTTTGGCGAGTTCCGCACCAATTTCTGCATGCTTACCTTCAATCTTATGCGTTACCGCCTTACCAATATCGTGAAGAAGCGTAGCAGTCTTCGCCACCCGCTTATCTGCCCCAATTTCTTCCGCGATCATTCCGGCAATATGCGCCATCTCAATAGAATGAAGCAGCACATTCTGCCCATAAGATGTCCTAAATTTTAACTCGCCCAATAAGTGTAAGATTTCACGTGGTATCCCCACTACGCCTACTTCGCGCGCCGCATCTTCACCAGCCCGTACTACCTCTTTTTCTATCTCGCGCTCGGCCTTCGCCACTGCATCTTCAATAGAGCTCGGGTTAATCCGCCCATCTTTCATTAATCTCTCCATGGCGTATCTCGCCACCTGCCGACGAATTGGATCAAAGGAGGAAAGCACTACCATCCCTGGCGTATCATCCACCATAATATCTACACCAGTCGCCCGTTGCAAAGCCTGAATATTCCGCCCCTCTTTACCGATAATCCGGCCTTTCATATCTTCGTCTGGCAACTTTAGTGCCGTTACGGTGCGATCTGCCGTTACTTCAGAGCTCATCCTTTCCATTGCGGTAAGCAATGCCGCCTGCGCCGTCTCATCTATCTCGTGCTTAATTTCCTTTTGCTCTTTCATCACTAGGCCTGCGAGATCTTGCTTAATATCGTTTTCAGTCATCTTCATTAGCTTATCACGCGCATCTACCCGCGTTAGCCCGGCAATCTTCTCTAGCTTCTCGTGTTGCTTGGTGCGAATTTCCCGCACCTCGTTTTTTAATTCTTCTAGCTCACGTTCTTCCTTCGCTAACTTTTCTGTTTTCTTCTCTAGCTGATCTAACTTCGCATCTAACGTAGCTTCACGTTCAGACAAACGCCTTTCCGTAGCGCGCCACTCTCTGCGGCGATCGTTTTCTTCGGCTTGGTTTTTTTCGGTTACCTTCGCCGCCTCTTTTTTAGCATTCAAAACTATTTCACTAGCCTCGTGCTTAGCTTTGCGCACTAGATCATCCGCCTTGTTTTTGCCCCCGTTTTCGTTGCGCTTATTATACGCAAAAATCCCGCCCGCCCCAGCAGCAACACCCACTACGGCGGCAATAATTGGAATTACTATTTCCATATTCCCTTTCTAATTGTTTTTGCTGATATTTTTCTCTATACCAGCGGGTTAACAAATAACATCAATTAATAAGTTTCCACTGTCTATTATACCACGAAAGCCTAAATAATTGATCCCGAAATTCGCATCTCTACAAACCCCGTAGAAGTATTCCGCACTACTAAATCCACCCCATTTGAAGACTTCTCAATTCTATGCGTCACCCACCCCGCCGAATTTCGCACCACTAATGAATTAGAAACCAAACTTCCTTCTATATGAGAACTGGACCCATCTGGTAGTTTGCAAATCAGTCCATTTCCCACAAGCATTTCCTCCAACTTCCCCACTTTTCTCCTTTCTTCGTTAAAACATTTTTCCCAGTTTATTAAATTAAAACCAAAAAATCAAGCACTAGCACCAACAAAAACCGAAATATGGTATAATGAAGATGCTATAGTTTGGTATTTTATAGGCAAAGCCAATTTTTATTGGTAGAGCACTAAACATTTAGACGGCACCGTAAGGAGTCAATGTTTAGTGGGTTTTGCCAACTAGATATCAGACTATAGCACCCTTGCGGTGCCATTTTTGTAATATACCCCGTTTACAAATGGCACCACAAAGACTAGTTAATTAAACGAGGTAATACATACATGAGCCAGAGCAATCAAACAAATAGCTATACAGACTTCTACTATCATTTCTTCAGAAACATTCTAGTCGTTTCATTACCTCTCCTTGTCATTTCCGCCCTAATTCTTGGTTTTGCTATTCCTCATTCTTCTGCTCGCGTATCTTCTTCAGACAGTCTAGCTATATCAGTCCCTTCTTCTTGTACTTTAGCTAGTTCTGTAGATGAAGCCCATAGTGCTAGCATTATTAATGGTACTTATAGATCTGATATAGGAACTACTACACTATCTACCTTTTGTAATGATAAGAATGGTTACTCAGTATATGCTATTGGCGATAGCCTAAATAGTGAAGGTAATAATGTATTAGCCAGTAACATTAATAATAATTATGATATACCTTCAGGAACTGCTACTTCAGGCTATACTTCTAACTGGGCTATGAAACTAGCTTTAAAAGCAGGTGATACTTCCCCTACTCCACCTACTATTATTTCTCCATTTGACTCCTATTCTACAGTACCTGCTACTTGGACTAAAGTAGCTACTATACCTTCTTCTACTACCGATATGGAGAAAGGTTCTAACTTTACTACTACTTATGCTACATATATCTCTCCTACTCAAGCAGCAGGTACATATATAGGACAAGTCAAATATCTATTAACACACCCTTCAGCAGCAGAGCCTGACACCAGCTATTTCATTATGCAGGAAGTCGCTAATTGGAAGAATGATTTAGACGAAGAAGAAAGCGTACAAGCAATAGATATTAGAGACGGTAAGATTTATTGGGTAACAAAACTAAAAGACGGAAATATTTGGATGACACAGAATTTAGATTTTGATATAAGCACTAATACTACGCTAAACTCGCAAACTACAGATTTAAATGTAATTTATAACAATGGGCAATATCAAGAATATAGTGATGGCTACACTAAACCAGGAGATATTATCTACTGGACACCAGCCAATACAGCCACTACTATAAATTTTACCGGCACAACTGTAACTAATTGGATAAATAGTAATACGAAACCGTATTCTGCTAATAAGACTGATAGCACAGAAACCGGACATGCTTCACTAGGCAATTATTATAACTGGACGGCAACCATAGCTAGTAATAACTCTTCTTCATTAACGCAAGATACGCTGAGTGATATATCTAAGAACCCTAAAAACTCTATTTGTCCAAAAGGGTGGAGATTGCCCACCATATCTAGTGTGGCAGATAAAGATGAATTTCGTAAGTTAAATAATACATATAACAATGGCTCCACTTCTAGTGACGCTAGCCTAATTACTTCCCCTTTGTGGTTTGTGCGATCCGGCAACGTGAACAGTACCAATCCACTCAGTTTTGGTGCCCGCGGCGACTATTTGTCTAGTACAGTTAATAGCAGTCTCACTTACACTCTACGCTTTAGTAGCGATAGTGTTAACCCAGCCAATAATAGTGGCAAGGACCTCGGGTTCTCTGTACGCTGCGTAGCGCGCTAACAAATGGCGGGTGGCCGTCACGTATTTTTCTGGTAGTATAAAATTGATTTGGATTTTTAACACGTATATTCCTGCACCGAAGGTCCGACCTCCGGTCGTCGGTGCCGAGAAAGTTACCCGTAAGGGTAATCTTTCCCGGACACCCAGCGTATGACGTGCTCAAAAATCCAAGTCCCACTACCAGAAAAATATGTGCGGACAGGACCCGCCTTATATCGTAGGTGCAAACAAAAGGTTAGTTTTGAGATTATTATACCTTTGCGTGCAGTAAAACCGCTATTAAAAATTACAGTTTGGAAACTCATTAAGAAAACAAACTCTGAAAGAATTAAATTTGGTTGCAACTACACTTAGCACTCTTGCATTTTGAGTGCTAAAGTAATATAATAACTCATATGGCAAAACGCGATTACTACGAAATTCTTGGCGTATCCAAAAACGCTTCTGATGATGAAATTAAGAAAGCTTACCGCAAGCTAGCTATCAAATACCATCCAGATAAAAATCCCGGTGATAAAGAAGCTGAAGCTAAGTTTAAAGAAGTTTCCGAGGCTCACGAAGTCTTAAGCGATAAGCAAAAGCGCGCTAGGTACGACCAATTCGGCCACGCCGGCGTAGGCGGCAATGCTGGTAGCCCATTCGGCGGAAGCGCCGGTAATCCGTTTAGTGGTGGCAATTTCAATTTCAACGGCCAATCCTTTAATTTCGACTTTGGCGGTGGCGGTTTTGACGACATTTTGGGTAGCATCTTCGGCTTTGGTGGTGGCGCCCGGCGCCCTCGCCGCGGCGCAGACTACCAAACCTCTGTCACTGTCAGCTTTGAAGATGCCATTTTCGGCACCACCGAAACTATCTCTCATAACGGCAGTAGTATTAAAGTTAAAATCCCCGCCGGCATAGACGACGGTATGTCTATTCGCTTACGTGGCAAGGGTGGCGACGCTCCCGAAGGTGGCGAAAAGGGCGATCTTTACATCCGCGTGCGAGTAAAACCTCACAAACACCTTACCCGCGAAGGCACAATTATTCTTTCCGAAGAACATATCAGCATGGTAGATGCCGCCCTCGGTACCGAAATAGATGTTGAGACGGTAGACGGCAAGATTACTATGAAAGTCCCTGCCGGCACTCAGTCTGGCACTCCGTTTAAACTTTCTGGTCATGGTGTGCCTTTCCGCTCTAATGGCGATAGAGGCCCACATATTGTTACCGTAATCGTAGAAACTCCAAAAAATCTCAGCAAAAAGCAAAAAGAGCTCCTAGAAGAATTTCGCGGCGCCAAAAAACGCGGCTTCTGGGGCTAGCTAACACTATTACACAATTCACTAGCATTGAGGAACATAAAGACCAAATTTATCTTTAGGTGAATTTGGTCGCCGTAGAGACGGCTTCCGAAATGCAGTGAATTATGTAACGAAACTAGACTATTATTCCCTACTGTGGCCGCGCCGGACTTGCTGCTGGATTAGTCGTAATCAAACTTTCCTCAGTTTCCGACGCAATTATCTGAATATGTACGTGATTTTGCCCTGCAAAGAATAACCCCTGCCCTACCGGGAAGTTAGAAAGCCGCCGCCTCTCTTCTTCTGTCAACTTAAACACATCAGATAACACATCCACCGCCGAAGCAGACTGTTTCAAAAGTAGCTGCATAGACGAGTTCGCCACGATCGCTCGGCCCATCTTGGAGCCCATAAAATCTTCCACATCCTGCGTAATCGTCGTGAGGCCCAAGTAATATTTACGCGCCCTCTTTGCAAGCGAGAATAAGAAATTCGCCGAATCCTCATATTTCATTAGTTGCCACGCCTCATCTACTATTAGTAGGCGTTTTTTCTGTTGCGCACGTACAATATTCCAAATATGCGATAGCACAATATACATTGCCACCGGCCGAAGTTCATCCTCAAGATCGCGAATATTAAACACCACCATTTGGTTATTAATATCTACGTTTGATTGCTGCGAAAAAATCCCTGCAAAAGTACCAGTCGTGTATTTACGAAGTCGCTGCGCCAATTGCGGCCCACTCCCCCCCATATGAAGCAGCGTGTCATACAAATTCATAATCGTGGGTGGTGTAGATTGGTGAGTTAATGGGTCTGAAGTAATCCCCGCCCTAGCATATGTATCTATCAAAGCCTGATCTAAATCTGCCTCTTCGTTAGCCGTAAGGGCCGGCACCACCTGACCTGAAGCCGACATTTGATTACCACCCAACATCAACCTAAATAGCCCGTGCAGCGTTACCAAATTCGCGCGCAATGCATCATTTGCATCTTCCGAATCTATTACCTTCGGTAAATCAAACGGGTTAATCCGCACATCCGAATTCAAAGACAATCTAATATACGACCCACCTACCGCATCACATAATTTCTGATATTCGTTTTCTGGGTCAATAATCAAAATCTCACTCCCCACCATCATCGAACGTAGCGCCTCTAGCTTCACCGTAAACGATTTACCAGCACCAGATTTCGCAAACACCACCATGTTCGCGTTTTCCAGACTAAACCGATCGAATATCACCAGGCCATTGTTGTGCATATTAATGCCGTACAATATTCCCTTATCCTGCGTCAGGTCCGCCGAAGTAAATGGGAAAGATGTCGAAATCGCACCAGTATTCATATTCCGCCGAATTTGTAGTTGATCCGTACATTGCGGCATAATCGAATTCATCCCCTGCTCTTGCTGCGAATTAGCCACCTTCGAAAAAATCATCTGTTGCCCAAAAATCGTCTCAATCTTCTGCTGCACAAATTTCATCTCATCTAAAGAATCTGCCCACAAAGTAATATATAGCCCAAACCGGAAAAACTTCTCCGCCCCCACCTGTAATTGATCACGTAGTTCCTCGGCATCGGAAATCGCCGCCTCTAGCTCTGGGTCACGCACCCGGCCTTTTTCTGCATTAATATTCATCGAAGCTTCTAGCTGCGTCACCTTGGTCTTTAAGTTCTTCATCACCACCGCAGTTTCCACCGGATAAATATACATCGATACATCTATCACTTCGTCAATGTTAATAATCGGCGAAATCCACCCCGTATAAAGCGACCTTGGGTAACCATACACATACAAAGTCCGCCCATATTTATTACCCAGCCTAAAATAATCCGAATGTATTTCTATCGCCGATGGCGAAATCAAGTCACGTAAAGTATTGGTGCCCTGTTCAAAAGCCTGCTGAATCTGCGCCGCTTCCATCGCTTCATTTTGCGCCGCTATCTCCGCCGCTGTCAATTTCTTCTTCTTACTCATGCTTGCTCTCCTTTTCTTACGTACATTGTAGCTAACTTATTAAAATCTACCAACGGCTCCCTCACCGCCGTATCCGGATTGTTAAAGTTATAATACAGCTCCGCCAATTCTTTTGTATTCAATCGCACCGAATTGATTCCAATTTGAAATAGCCCCGAAATAATCGTATCCACCCGGTTAGTTAATTCCGACAAAGCCTTATCATACGTCGCTCGATCTATTCGTGTTACTTCTGGCGCCTTAGCCTTCGAAAAAGTCTTAAAGAAATTCTTTGTCTGCTGCAATACCTTCTCTGCATCTGCCGAAGTGTAATACGGCACCACAATAAAGAATGATTTATCCATAATATTTGCTTCTTGCGACAAAATATCAATAAAGTTAATGTAGTCGTCCATCAATACGCCTAGCAACATATTATCATTATTCCGCCGAATCTCAGAAAGCCGTTCAATATATGGCCCAATATCTACCCTTTGGCTTCTCACTAATATCTGCGTTGTAAATTTAAGAGAATTCAAGAAATTTTGATAAGAATATTCTACACCTTCCCTCTCCACATCGCTCATTAAATCAAAGTTAATCGACTTACACGCCACTACCGCCCTAAAAGATCCGTCTTTCATAATCACCACGTTATCGCGAAGTTCCGAAATTAGTAGTGTAGATTGCGTAGAAGTCGGCACGTCTTTGTTTGACGATACCGGTTTTGCCTGATTCGCTGCCACCGCTGCAGCTCCCAGGTTTGCTGCATTCGCATTTTGCTGCCCTGGCATTACCGTCTGCGGCATTCCTGGCTGCATCGGTTGTTGCACAGGTTGCATCGGCTGCCCAGACACCGGCTGGTTCGGCATTATCATCTGCGGTGCGCCTTGGTTAGTGTAGTAATTTTGTTGTGGATCCATACTCTAATGTAGCGATATAAAAACCTCGCCCTCATCCTTTCTATTTATACGGTTAGCTTCTTTTGCAATCGTCTGCACAGAAAAAGCGTCATTATTTGCTAATTCAATTATACTAGGTTTCGGCGGAGTTGTGGAAGCTTTTTCAACCGAATTCCGATTTACTCGGTTAGACTTTTCCACAGGCTTTTCCACCACCGGCGAATTCGGCAAAATCACTGTTGGCGAATTAAATATTTCCTCCCTAGTTACCGGCATCGTCATTGTAGCCTGCCCTGTGGTTGACGACACTACCACACTTGGCCGCATCTCGGCAAATCTTTTCTCCAACTTCGCATTAGATATCGCAATATTCTCCGTAGCATCAATCGCCTCCTGCATTTCACGCACCACCTCTGCATGTCGCGCATTTTCATCCCTCTGAATCACATTACTTAAGTTATCAAAATGATTACCTTCAAACATATCTACCGCCGTATTAGCTTCCGCCACCAAATCTTCCCGCATCGGGCTACTACCTGCACCCTTTATTGCATAACCACCCGTATCCACAATATCTGCCAAGAAAGACAACCGATGTGTGGCTTCTTCGCCCGTAATACTCCTTGTGCGACTATCTTCTACTATTTTCGGTGCCGTAATCTGAATAGTAGATTCCTTTTGCCCAGGCGTCCACAATCTAGTATGCGGCTTCAAGTAATACGACACTATCGCTGCCAAATACGTTTCCATCGGCTGATCTTTTTTCAAAGGCAACGCCAATGCCACAAAAAGCAATATCGGCGGTATTGGGATAATCGCTAGCAACGGGAACAATTGAAATAACCCCACCGCTAGCGCAACCAAGCCACCAGACACCAAAAGATACACAAACTGCCGGAAGCTAAACGGGCCTAAGAGTTTATCGTCGGCCTCAACGTCTTGAGGGACTTTATACTGCGCCATATGCAAATATTATAACATAAATCATTATAAAAACATAAGGAAAAATAGCCAAATCAAACCGATAAATTTCCTATTTTCTAATCTTATACATCCGGATAATTATCTCCGTCTTCCAAAAGTTCTCTCAAGAATTTATACAACTCAATATTATCTGCACTCGGATCGTCTTCACGATAAAAATGCTCATATTTTTTCACAATTAAAGCACCTTCCCCAAACCATCTTTCAAGCTGACCCCTAGTATCTTCAAAGAAAATCTCCGGTTCTTCATCCATAATTCTATCCTTCAAATCGCTCATTCTTGTTAAGAAATCTTCCCTGTCAGCCTCAGTGTAAATCCTTGCTGGCCTTTCCTCTTCCGTGTCTGTATCCCCAGGACCCGCTACAGGCTTTTTCTTCTTCCTCTGTTCATCGTAAAAGTTCATTTCTCTTCGCAAAGCTTCCTCATTATCCAAATTTACCCACCTACGCAACCAGTCTTTCGCATTAATTGCCGTGCCACTAGTCCTTGTGCGATAAATTTGTTTCAACTTGCCAGTTTCACCCAATATCTTTCTCACCTGTCTACCAGCCAATTCCATCTTTAAGGCCTTCAAATCCTTGTCTCTCAACTTTTTTGCCTTCTCCGGAGTTTCATCTGCATATCTGCTCTGAATCTCAGACCGCGCCGCTTCATACTCACGCTTCCGCTCAGCAGAGCTCTCTTCTTCCGAATCATCTTCCAGATACGAGTTTACCAAATGTTCCATTGTAGCATCACGGTAATCGGTCCGCATACCTAAAATCTGACCCGTTGTCTGATCTTTGAAATAATCCCCAGTTTTTCTACGATAATATTCTTCTACTTCAGTCTCATGGCCAGCAAACTCTTTACCGTCCCACACCGGAGCCAAATCATACTCCGGATTACCGTCTTCGCCTACAATAACGTTACCCTTTTCATCCTTCTTCTGTTTCAATTCGTAACCAGTCCAGAATTTCACGCCACTATTAATCTGCTCGCTACCAGACAACCACTTCAAGCTCGCCGACAAGAACGCTGGCTCAATTGCTGTCTGAATCTCTTCTCTTTTCTTCAAATAACCCTTAACGTCCCAATCTTTGTTATTCTCCTTTTCATCATATCCATATGCCTTCTTTAGACTGTCGTCAAGATTAGATAAAGCCGTCCGCTCGATATCATCAAGCGAAGTACCTTCCACTAGCTGCTTCATACTCTTCTTTGCATACATACGCCCCTCTGGATTATCCGAGTTAACTAGTTGCATTTCCCCATCGTGATACCCTTTAATATATTCATCGTACGTCACATTCATTACTTTCCGGTCATTATTGTTATAAGCTCTTGCCGTCTCAAGGTTAATGTATTTTCCAAAACGCCTCAATCCAAAATCACTACCCTTCACTTCAAACATCAAAAAGCTTGCTAAGGCTTGGCTTGCATGAGTTCCCAATTCAATCCCACCGCCCACATTAATATCCAACAAATTATCAATCTGCTCCTTTACCAAATTAGTGTCACCCCGCTGATTCAAAATTCTCAATCCTGGCACAATAAAATCAATATTGCTAGCGGCACCTTTTACTTTCGTCAATTCACCAAGCCTATACTCTATATCTTTCGTAGGGGCCGTCAATTCAAAATACTTCTGCATTTTGGCCTCCACAAGCTTCTTTTGCGTATCATAAGCCTGTGCCGCCGTCGCCGCTGCATATTGTACATCAGCCGTATTGCCTTCCATAATTTTGCTCACTGCATTATATCTAGCCATTGCTGCCAACTCTTCCGGACTACCCTGATTAAAGTGTCTCTTATACCCTACATTGTCCTCACCGTTCGCCAATTTACTATGCACTACATCCATATGCGCATTCACGGCATCTTGCATCCTCTTATTAAAACCTTCCGCATTCTCATATTCAATTCTCTCACCTCGCGCTTGCTCCGCTTTCAATCTATCTGAAGCATTCACGTTCATCGTATCCAATTTATACAACCGATTATATCTAGACGTACCCTCCGTCGCAAGATACGAAAAACCTTTATTAAAGTTGTTTTTATCCCTCAAACTTACCTGCTGATATTCCATAATCTGTGCCTGCTGTTTATAGGTTTTCTCGCCCTTTCTCGATAATAGCCCTCCGTACACATCACCATTCTTATAATTCTTCCGTGCTCTGTATGCCAAGCCACGCTCCTTCACCAATGCTGCTTTTTCATCAGTTTCCGCTTCACGAGCAACCTTTCGGTTTGAGACAAACTGCATCAACCTCAATGATGGCGTATAGCCCCCTCCTGAAGATAGAAATTTCTGTTTCGTATTTAGACGATGCGAATCCGCCCATGCCCGATTGGTCGCCAAAGGCTTTGCCGCCAATGTACTTATCTTCGCATTAATTGCACCTAGGAACGTGCCAGACATCTGCATCAATTTCCACGAGAAAAATAGCGGGAATACCTGCACTGCTATACCCAGTAACACACCAAATCCATCTTTCGCACTAGCTGCTATCGCAAACCCCGCCAAACTGGATGCCCCAAATAGCAGCGAAAACATTGGGTAAAACACCAACATCTTTATCAATAAATCTTTCCACTTCTTAAACCACTTCTCCGTATTTGGCAGAATATAAGCCACTATCGCCAGCGGCGCAATCATAATCAGCAGCGCCACCACCGCCTGCCTAAGGGCAATTGTAATTAATCCCGTTACCACTGCTACCACCGCCCCTAGCACCACCGGTATCAACATCCAAATCGCTCCGGTTTCTACCGCCACCACTCCTGCAATCGCTGCCAAACCTATACCGCCCGCTGCCACCGTATAACTTTTTGCATACTCAATCTTCGCCGCAATCGCATTTTCAGCCGTTACGCCAGCAGCGTTACTCGCCACTACCGACTCTTGCACCGCCGTGAACACTCCTCTTAATCCATTCCCTATAATATTAGATAAATCCACCGCCAGCGAACAAATCAAAAAACTCAAGTTTACCAATATCGCCGTTATTATCAACTTCGGTAAGGCCTTCTTAATACCATAGTTAGAAACCCCCATCCCAGTAATTTGCGAATAAATCACCACCAACAGGAAGATAATAAACACTATATTTGCCAAACTCAGACAATATTTCCAAATTTCGTAAATCGGCGATCCATCTTCTGTCGACACCGGCTCAATCATTAAAATATCTTCAATCTTATCGTAAAGCCAATCCGCCGCCTCAGCAATTTTGCCTGTAGTCGGACACACCAACCAACCAATTTCACCTAAACTATCCTTACAAGCGTTCGCATTTACCTTACTATCGCCACCATCATCATTGTTATTGTTATTATTGGTATTATCCTCAGACCCATCCTCTTCGGCGTTTTCACTGTCATCTTCATTATTCTCATTCTCATCGGTGTTTATTTCGCTAGTCTCTGATCCATCCTCTTCAGCATTTTCACTGTCATTTTCACCATTCTCATTTTCATCGGTGTTTATTTCGCTAGTCTCTGGGTCCGCATATACCGTATCCGAAGTCAACACTATACCAAATACCCCAGTAAATAATCCTATCATCACGAAAAAAGCACCAAAAATGGCTTTAAAAACATCTCTTTTTGATCTTTTTTTCGTTATCATAGATAAACTCGCCTCCCTTTCAAGGCGTAGATTTATTATAGCACGCATAAGCTTTTTTGTCAATATTAAACACAGATTTTTCTATATATCGTCAAATATATGTCAAAAATATTATTTATGTTTATTCCATTATTTGGATTTTCTAGATTTTTATGGTAATATAAAGGCAAATAAATCGGATTTATATGAAAAACTTACTCAAAAAAACACTCGTATTCTTTGGCTTAATTAGTATAGTCTCGGCCAGCTTAGCCGCACTAACCCCAGCCCAAACTTCAGCCGTGCAAATCGATAACCGCAGTAACGAGTCCTGTCAATTCCTTGGTTTTGTATGTTGGGACGATGGCTTAACAGGAGAAAACATAAACAACGAAACAGACCTTCAAAATAAGATTTGGGTAATAGCGGCCAATGTAGCTACGGATATCACAGTCCTTGCCGCTTATCTAGTACTAGGATATGTTATTTATGGCGGGTATCTCTACACATTCTCTGGCGGAGACCCCGGCAAAGTCGCCACCGGCAGAAAAGCCCTATCCCAAGCTTTCATTGGGCTCGCTATCGTTATGCTAGCCTACGTTATTATGAGCTCTATTCGTGCCGCACTTGGTGGCAATCAATTAACTTGCGACCCAAATACTGGCGCAAATTGTATCAAAGTTGACACTGCTCCCGCAGTCATCAGCTCGGCAATCAGCTGGGTTATTGGTATCGCCGGCGTTATTTCAGCCATTTTCGTCGTTTACGGCGGCATCTCTTATACTACTTCTGCCGGTGACCCAGGCAAACTCCAAAAAGCTAAAAGCATGATTACCTACGCTTTAATCGGCCTCGCTATCGTCGCCCTCGCCGAAATTATTACTGCTTTTGTTACCGGTATTATTAAAGACGCTGACACCAGCACCTCAACCACCACAGAAGAAACTTCCCTCATAGAGTCAAAAAATATTATTTTAAAGGAGACTATCAATGAAAAAACATCTTAAAGTTGCCACTATTGCTATTCTTAGCGCCCTTTTCTTCACTACCGTCACCGCAACATCACCAACCTTCGCAGCTGGCGCGTGCGAATCCGGAGTAGATGCCGTAAAAACCGCCGCCGGCTGTGACGGTAGCACCGATGCCCTTCCCACTGCTATTGTCAACATTCTTAGCGCCATTATCGGCGTAGCTGGGCTCGTATCCGTTGTTTACATCATTATCGGTGGCGTCCAATATATGACTTCTTCTGGCGATGCCAGCAAAGTCGAAAAAGCCAAAAAAACCATCCTTTACGCTTGCATTGGCCTTATCGTCTGCGCACTTTCCTTCGTGATTGTCAACTTTGTCATCGGCAATATCCTTGGTCAACAAGCCACCGACGGCGGCGAAGCAAGCAGTTTATTGCCACAGCCCACCGAATTACCTATTGCTTTTTTGGGGAAACAGTTATAAAATAAAACTAAGTTAAAATAAAGGATAAAAATGAAAGATCTTATTACAAAGTTCGCAATCGGCACCGAACTTAAAGATGTCGCAGATGATAACACGTTAGAAGCAGACGTTAAAACTATTCTCAGTACCATCATCGGTGTACTAGGTTTCGTTTGTGTAGTCGTTATGATCATCGGCGGCGTTAATTACATGACCTCTTCTGGTGATGCCGGCAAAGTCAAAAAAGCTAAGGACACCATTCTCTATGGTCTTATCGGCTTAATCGTTTGTGTGTTAGCCTTCGCGCTAGTCCAATTCGTAATCGGCACTATATTGGCAAATTAATCTAATTCGGAGATCACATGAGCAAAATATTCTCGCAGTTGGCCGTAGGTAGCAAAGTTACGCCTATCGAAGGTGCTGGCAACAATTTAGAAAGCAACGTCACCACCATCCTAACAAACATTATCGCCGTACTCGGCATAGCTTGTGTCGTTGTTATGATCATCGGTGGCGTCCAATACATGACTTCATCTGGCGATGCCAGCAAAGTCGAAAAAGGCAAAAAAACTATCCTTTATGGTCTTATTGGCCTCATCATTGCTGCACTTGCCTTCGTGATTGTCAACTTTGTCATCGGCACTATCTTGGAACAAGGTTCATCTTCTGGCGGTGACAGCAATAATCAAGAAGGCACCTCTCTCGTTATTGAACAGCAAATCGCCTAACTAGTTTACTAAAATATCTCTCGCAAGGGAGATATTTTTTGCACCCGCAAAAAAACATCACCAAAAAGCGCCCTCTCGGGCGCTCTCGCTATGTGTTAAAATTACTGAATCGCAATCTTCTTTGGCGCCTCAGTCTTTTCCTTCTCAAAAGTAATCGTGAGTACACCATCTTTTAATTCCGCTTTTACGCTATTCTCATCCTCGCGCACCTGCACCGGTAAAGCAATCGTCCGCGAAAACTCACCCCAATAACATTCTTGGATATGCCATCTAGTAGTTTGTTCATCCTCGCCGCCCGACAGCACACCTGAAATGGTTAGAATATTGTCGGAAATACTCACATCCAAATCCGACTTCGATATACCAGCTGTGCGGGCTTTAACTACTAATTTGTCTGTGGTTTCATAGACATCTACTGCGAGCTGTCCAGGAAAGTCATCAGTATTTTCCCACTCATCTTCGGCTGATTCGCTAGGTTCTTGGATAACTTCTTCTTCCACCGCAACTACTTCTTCTTCCGGCTCCACCGGAGCAACCAGTTCTTCGTCCCCACCTAGGAACGCGGCAGCGAGGTCATCCTCCATCAGCAAATCGTCACTATTTGTACGAGCCATATTTCCTCCACTTATATTGTTATGCTTTATTATACCCTACTCTTATAGTAAAATCAAGAAGAATATGAGTTTTATTGTAAAAAATACAACATTTCCTGGCCTTTTAGACCTTCTTGCGCCCCACTCCTGTAGGGGTTGCGGCCATATCAATAGCATACTTTGTAATCGTTGTAAAAATAACATTATTTTGGATCATTTAGAACGCCCACCCAAACTCAAGCTCCCCAAATCCTTTCCACCTACTTTCATCGTTAGCGATCGCGCTGGCCTCGTCAATGTCCTCATTCACGATTTCAAATACAATTCTGCCCGCGCCCTAGCTACGTCCTTCGCCGAAATTTTACACCAAATCCTTCCGCCCCTACCCTCTTCCACTATTATCGTTCCCTTACCCACCGCCCAACAGCACATTCACGCTCGTGGACTAGATCATACCTACCTTATTACTAAAAAACTCGCCAGACTCAGCGGTTGCCGCATGGAAAGACTGCTCATCCGCAACAACAACACCGTCCAGGTCGGTTCAGACCGCAAAACTCGCCTCACGCAAGCCAAATCTGCTTATTTAGTTAATCCTGACATTAAAATCAATCCAACCGCCACCTACCTTCTTTTCGATGACGTTTGGACCACCGGCGCCAGCATGAAAGCCGCTGTCAAAAAGCTCCGGCAAGCCGGAGCTAAGAATATCGTTGTTGCACTTCTAGCCGTTAGTCGTCTCGAGCAAAAGTGAAGTCTCTTCTTTTTTATCACTACTCGGCAAAGCCGAAATCACAAAGTTTACAATTGCAAAAGCCAAGAACGCAATCACTAACCCAATAATCGCATATAGCACTGTATTCTTCGCATCTGTCACCTTCTTTGCATCACCGCCCGAAGTCACGTAACGAATACCACCGATAATTAACATAATTACCGCTATAATACCCACGATATAAAGAATTGTATTTGTAATTTTCTTAAATACACCGTTATCACCAAATAAATCCGCCGGGCAACCATCGCACCGTGCCGCCTCTGCGCCCTCCTGCAAAGTGAGCGCCGATACGCTACTAGAGGCCAAAACCACCACAGCTACCACCATTATCAACATTGGTAATACAATTCTCAAAATCTTTTTCATACCTCCATTATACCACATATTTCCTCAAACTCGTCAAGATTTTATCTCACCACACACCGCACAGTTTTTCCTCCACTCCTACTCCACCAACCAGTAGCAGAATTGGCGGTCACAACTTGGTTGTTCGCAAACATTATAAAATAATCGCTATTTTGATCATACAACGTACTAGACATATAAAAACCACAGGTTTGCGACTGAATTGCACCAAGCGCAATCATCCCAGATCTTATAAAATATAGCGGCGAATCAACCAAGCCTAAGTCCACTGTGCCAGAACTATTATTATACAAGTAATTCAACCTCGCAAACTCATTAGTGGAACCAGCTACCGTTTCAGATTGATTGGATATAGTGGGCAGTCTCCAGCCTTTTGGACAAATGGAGTTTTTGGGGTTCTTAGTTGTATCGTTTAGTGTACTTTGCGTTAACGAAGAAGGGTTATTACTAGCTATAGCAGCAGTCCAGTTGTACCAATTGCCTAGTGATGCATGACCAGCTTCTGTGCTATCGATTTTATTGGCAGAAGCTGGAGTTATGTTAGAACTATTCCAACCAGTTACAGTTGTACTGGTAAAGTTTATCGTTGCAGCCGTACTAGTTGGTGCCCAATAGATAGTACCATTATATCACAAAATTTATATGTGGAAAAAATAGAGAAGTATGATAGAATAGAAGGAACGGAGGGTTACCCAAGTGGTCGAAGGGGACTCATTGCTAACGAGTTAGTCTGGGGCAACCTGGAGCGAGGGTTCAAATCCCTCACCCTCCGCCAAACCAATATTAGCTTCGCCCACCCGGGCGTTTTTTAGTCTATTCTAATAATTTTAATGTGTTATAATAAACTTATGGCAAAAGCTATCCAAAACGTTTCTTGGGAAGCCGAAGAATACATCGAACGCGAGCGTAACGTTTGGTGGTATGTTGGCTTGTTTGTAGTCGGCGCCGGTCTTTGTGCGCTATCGGTATTTTTGCAATGGTGGACTTTTATCGCTCTTATCGTGGTCTGTATTATCGCTATTCTAGTCACTTCATCACGCCCACCCCGCAAAATCAAATACACTCTCGACCAAAATGGCCTCACCGAAGGCGACAGACTTCACAAATACGACGAATTTCGCGCTTTTGGCATTTTAAAAGAAGGTTCGCACTTTTCTGCTATCCTTATCCCTAAAAAACGTTTTGCCTTGCAGGTTAAAGTTTACTTCCCTGGTGGTAGCGGCGAAGCTATCGTAGATGCGCTTGGCGCACGTCTTCCTATGGAAGATGTCAAACTCGATTTTCTCGATAAAATTGTTAATTTCTTGCGTATTTAATAAATCCGTGCTATTATAAACATAAGTTTAATATAAAAAGGTGGGCATTCAATGGACCAAAATCAAACTGTAGACAACGATCTACAAAAAGCTATCGACGACATTACTAATACTACTAATACCGACCCAGTTTTTTCCGACCCTGTCGCTGCGCCATCTTCGATTCCCGAAGGTGATACTGGCGAACTTGGCGAACCAGTCGGTCCTTTCCCAGAACCTAAAGTAGAAATGGTCGCCCCGGCGCCAGAACCCATTGCTCCGTTCGAACCTATCGATATTCCAGAGCTCAGCGTTCCCGCGCCAAGTCCAATAGCGCCGATGCCCGCGCCCACACCCGCTCCAATGCCAGCTCCAGAGCCTATCATGCCGCCAGCCCCAGTTGCTCCAGAACCAGCCACGGCCACTCCACCAAGTTCATTCAATGCGCCTTCACCCAATCTTAGCATGCACCAAGTTAAAGAAGCTGCTCTTCGCGACCTTATCCCTCTGCTTGATCGTCTCAATATGACTCCTTCACAAAAATTCAATATCTGCCGCAATATCTTTGAGGATTTGCGCGATTACACCGTCTTAGAGCAAGCTTACCGTGCCGCTTCCGAAATCGCCAACAGTACCGAGCGCGCCGAAGCCCTCCTCTACCTGGTCGAATCGATCGATAAAATGTAAACCTCCTTTAAAAATAACCCCTTTCGGGGTTATTTTTTAGTACATACCACCCATATCTGGAGTTACCGGCTTCTCTTCCGGAATTTCACAGATGAGAGCCCCCATCGTAATCGCCGTCGCCGCTATAGAAGTAGCATTCTTTACTGCTTCTTTTGTCACCTTCGCCGGGTCAATCACGCCAGCCTTTTTCAAATCTGCCAAACCTTTCTCTGGAGCCATCACATCTACGCCTAACCCTGCCTTGCCAGATTTCTCCACCTCGGCTAGTAATGCCTGCGCATTTAGCCCTGCATTTTCCATAATATGTACAAACGGCGCCTTCAAAGCATTTTGTACAATTTTCGCACCGGCGTTGTCAGCCTTTAGTTTACCTGCCAAATTCACTAGCGTTACCCCACCACCAGCTACTATACCTTCCGCTAGTGCCGCCTTAGTTGCTGCTACTGCATCATCTACCCGGAATTTCTTCTCATCAATCTCAGTTTCCGTTGCGCCACCTACTTTAATCACCGCTACCTTACCAGATAATGCCGCCGCACGCTTCTCAAATTCTTCCCTCTCGTAATCAGATTTTGCCATCTCAGCCTGTGCGTGAATTAATTTAATCCTATCTGCTACCGCCTTTGCATCACCCGCACCCTTGATAATTGTAGTTTCATCTTTCGCAGCAATCACCTTTGCCGCTGAACCTAGCACCTCTAACCCAACTTCTTCCAACTTCAACCCCTTGTCCGCAGACACCACCGTTGCATCCGTGAGTATCGCAATATCTTCCATTATTTCCTTGCGTCTATCGCCAAACGAAGGAGCCTTGAGTACTAGTGAATTAAACACACCCTTCAGTTTATTAAGCACCAGTAGCGACAGCGCCTCACCTTCTACTTCCTCCGCAATAATCACCAAGTCTTTCTTCCCAGCCTGCGCACACTTTTCTAGCAGCGGTAAAATATCGCTCGCCGCTGACAACTTTTTATCCGTAATCAACACTAGTGGCTTCTCAAAAATCGCTTCCTGCCGGTTAACGTCTGTCACGAAGAACGGCGAAGAATATCCCTTATCATAAGAAAACCCTTCTACAATTTCTTCTTCCATCTCCAACCCCTGACCTGCCTCTACTGTTACTACACCATCTTTACCAATTTTTGAAATCACTTCCGCAATTAGCCCGCCAATCTTCTCATCCCCAGCAGAAATCGTCGCTACTTCAGCCACCTTCTTATCATCTCCTTCGATCTTTTCCGCCATCTTATCAATTTCCGCCACAATTTCTGCGCCAGCCTTCTCCATACCACGGCGTAACTCCATCGGGTTCACCCCTGCAGCAATCAGCTTATTCGCTTCGTTCAAAATGTTATAAGTTAACACCGTCACTGTAGTAGTACCATCACCAGCCACCTTGTTTAGCTTTTGCGCTGCAGTTTTAATTAACTTCGCCCCCACCGCTTCGCCTAGCGTCTCATCCTTATTCGGCAGCTCCACCGCTTCTGCCACTGTTACACCATCATGCGTAATCACCGGCGCACCATACTCCTTCTCTATAATTACGTTTTTACCCTTCGGGCCAAACGTCACTTTCACTGCATCATATAATTGCTTCGCCCCAGATAACACTTTTTCCCGCGCCTCTGCTTCGTAATAAATTTTCTTTGCCATATTTTCTCCTTTTTATAAGTTTTCCACAAGTTTTTTCACAATCTACAAAGTAGCCAGTATGTCTTCTTCTTTCAAGATAATATAATCTATTTCTTCTACTTTTATCTCTGTCGTAGAATATTCTTTATACACTATCTTGTCACCTTTTTTCACAGCTTTTACCTCTGGACCTACCGATTCTACCACCGCATAAGCCGGTTTTTCCTTTGCTTCCCCCAATAGTATTCCTGATTTTGTTTTTTCTAGTGGCTTTTCTACTTTTGCCACTACCCTATCTTTCAACGGTTTTAATGCCATATTGTCTCCTTTTCTGCCCCCATTATAGCACAAAAATTAGCACTTACAACCCCCGAGTGCTAATTTACCAATGGCAAAAGTCTCTGTCTGGCACTTTTCGTTAGATACATCATATTATTTAATAATTTCATTATTTCCACCTCTTGGAATCCATCTAACTCCCAATTCACAATTAACCCCACAATCTCCCCCACATATACCCTAAAAATCCGTTCATAATCACCAGATAATTTTATAAAATCCATTATTTCTGGCTCAAGCATCACTATCATCCCCTCTAATACTTTAAAATTCTTCCGTTCCATTAGCATCTCAAATATTCTTCGATTTTGCAAAATAAACAATATCACCTCATAATACATTCGCCTTAGCTCCATACCCTCTCTTTTTCTTATCTCGACCATCAACTCTACGTATTTTTCTAAAATATGCCGTTCATAATCTCCCATAATTTCGCGCGGCATCCGGTGATGACGGTAAATAGTCACTCTATTCACCCCTATTTTTCGAGCTAGTTCACCCATGCTAAGCTTCATTTCGACTTCTTCTTCAAAAAAGGCCCTAAATAAGGCCTCTTCATTTTTTCTGAAACGAGCATCCCTTAGCTTCCTTTCCGTCAGCCTAGCAATACTCATAATCCTTATTATACTATATAATTAATTATCGCCAAACTTCGATATTTTTGCATTTTTATATCTCTATTCTTTAGCCACTCATCTACCGCCCTTGTCACCCCTGGTAAAGCTGGATTATCGTAATCATGTACCATTATTACACTCCCTTTACTCACTTTATCCTCAACCAACCTCAAGCTATCTCTAATAGACTCATATAGATCCCCATCTAAAAACGCAAAAGCAATTTTTTCCGGTAAATCCGCCTCTGTCAACTCGTTGAACCACGCCTTTTTAATCACTGGTACTGGTAGCCCCGCTCTCAAAAACCTTGCCTTCACCTCTCTTTTTGTTACCGCTAGCTCCCCCTGTTGAAATTCTTTTCCTACTTCCGATTCATCTTCTTTACTTTTCCCCGGTAAACCCTCAAAAGAGTCATATATCCACAACTTTTTCACAGGTTTTTCCACCGACTTTTCCACAAGCAGCTCTGCTAATAATAGCGAAGTGTCACCCCTATAACACCCCAATTCCACAAAATCACCATCCACCGTTAAACACTCTCTGGCTATTTCCAATATCCTCTCTGTTTCCAGTTCCGAAACCTGATCATTCTTGAAACTCATCTCACAAATCCTTGGTTTAAAATGTGAAAAACATCAGTATTGAGGAACATAAAGACAAAATCTATGATTTTGTCGCCGAAGGGGCGCAGCGACGTGGTACAATCAAAGATTACCACGTCGCGAAGCTTCCGAGATACGATGTTTTTCGCATCCTGAATCACAAATACCTCCTAAGATATTCTCCAGTCGGCGTGTTAGCTTTTTTCGCCAAATCCTCTGGCGTACCTTCTGCGCAAACCATACCGCCTTTTAACCCCCCTTCCGGCCCCATGTCTATCACCCAATCTGCGCTCTTTATCACATGCAAATTATGTTCAATAATAATCATTGAATTTCCGCCATCCACCAACTTATTTAAAATCGCAAGCAACCGCTTCACGTCATCCGTATGTAACCCCGTGGTCGGCTCATCTAAAATATATAAAGTTTTACCTGTAGACCGCCTTGCTAATTCTGTAGCCAACTTAATCCGTTGCGCCTCGCCCCCCGAAAAAGTCGTAGCCGGTTGACCTAATTTAATATAGCCTAACCCTACTTCTTGAATAGTACGCAACTTTGTAGCAATAGATGGAATATTCGCAAAAAACTCCACCGCCTCGTCTATCGTCATATCTAACACTTGCGAAATATCTTTACCTTTATATTTAATTTCCAAAGCCTCTGCATTATACCGTCTACCACGGCACTTCGGACACGTTACATATACATCCGGCAAAAAGTGCATTTCAATTTTGTTCACCCCATCACCCTGACAATTTTCACATCGCCCACCTTTCACGTTAAAACTAAACCTACCAGCCTTATAGCCTCGCACTTCCGCCTCCGGCTGCGCCGCAAATAGTTCGCGTATCGCCGTAAACACCCCAGTATATGTGGCCGGGTTACTCCGGGGCGTTCGTCCAATTGGGCTTTGATCTATTACTATTACTTTATTCAAATTCTCAATTCCATCAATCCGTTCATGAGTCCCCGAAACAGTTTGTGCCCGATTTAGCCTCGCCGCCAGCTCATTTGCCAAAATCGAATTCACCAAAGTAGATTTGCCAGAACCCGATACGCCAGACACTACCGTCATTACCCCTAGAGGAAAATGCACATCTATGTTTTTAAGATTATTTTCCCTAGCTCCCACCACCACTAGTTCTTTACCCTTTTTCGCTTTTCTTCGCTTTTTCGGCGTCGCAATCGTCATTTCGCCAGACAAATATTTTCCTGTAATCGAATCCGGGTTCGCCATTATCTCCTCTGGCGTCCCTGCTGCCACCAGTAGCCCACCTTTTGCACCAGCGCCTGGCCCAATATCTATGATATAATCAGACGAAAGCATAGTGTCTTCATCATGTTCCACTACTAGTACCGTATTTTTTAAATCACGCAAGTGCTTCAGGGTCGCAATCAGCTTATCATTATCCCGCTGATGTAATCCGATAGATGGCTCATCTAGCACGTACAGCACCCCCTGGAGCCCCGACCCTATTTGCGTAGCTAGTCGTATCCGTTGCGCCTCACCACCAGAGAGAGTATTCGCCGCTCGCCCCAGTTCCAAGTACCCCAATCCCACATCTTGCATAAATTTTACTCGCTCACGAATTTCCTTCAAAATAGGCTTCGCGATCAACTCTTCATCCTCGCTAAAACCCAAATCTTGATTTAACACTTCTAAAGTCGCATCCACATCCAAATTGCACATATCTACAATATTTAAATCATGAATCGTTACTGCTAACACTGCCGGTTTTAACCGCGCCCCATGGCAAGTCTGACACTCTCGCACTCGCATAAATCTTTCAATATCATGCTTCATAAATTCCGAAATCTTCGGATCATTATATCTTCTCTCCAATGTCGGGATTACGCCTTCATAAGTAGTCTGATATACCGTACCATCAGCGAACCTCCCGCTTCCCGACACCTTCATCTCGTACTTCTCATCCCCCGTACCATACAAAATCAATTGCCGCACTTCTTCAGATAATTCCCCTATCGGCGTATACACATTAAAATTATGCTTTACCCCCACCGCCATCAGCCGTTTCAGCCACCACGAATCCTGCCCCACCCTATTAAATGGCCGAATTCCACCTTCCGCAATCGTGAGGTTATTATTAAATACCAGCCCTGGATCTATCTCCATCCTCGACCCTAGACCCGTACAAGTCGGGCATGCCCCCTCTGGTGCGTTAAAGCTAAATAGTCTCGGTGTCAATTCTGGTATTAGTTCATCCGGATGGTCCGGACAAGCATATCTTTGCGAATAAGTTAACACTTCCGTATTATCTGCCGTAATCTTACTCTCCCCCACCGCCGTGGTCCGGTCATTAATCTTTAGAAGCTGGATAATCCCCTGCCCCATCTCCAAAGCCTGTTCTATCGAGCCCGCAATCCTTGTTTTTAATTCCGGGTTCAATACAAATCTATCCACCACTATCTCTATATTATGCCGCTCATTCTTATTCAATTCTGGAAATTCATCCAGTGCATAAATTATTCCATCTACCCTTACCCGCGAAAACCCTTTTGCCGAGTATTGCTCTGGTATATGTAAAAATTCACCTTTTTTTGCGCTTACAATTGGCGCCAGTAACATTAATTTAGATCCTAGAGGCAATTTCATCACTTCATTCACGATATCATCTACCGTTCGCCTGCTTACTTGTTTATGACAAATCGGGCAATGTGGTATCCCTACCCGTGCAAAAAGAAGTCTAAGATAATCATACACTTCCGTCACCGTTGCTACCGTCGAACGCGGATTTCTAGAAGTAGATTTCTGGTCAATCGATATCGCTGGTGATAGCCCAGAGATAGAATCCACATCCGGCTTGTCCATAATCCCTAGAAACATCCTGGCGTAGCTCGATAGTGACTCTACATACCGCCTCTGCCCTTCTGCATATACCGTATCAAATGCGAGCGATGATTTACCAGACCCCGAAAGCCCCGTAATTATCACTAGCCTATCCCTTGGAATATCTACATCTATATTCTTAAGATTATTTTGTCGCGCCCCCCGCACCCTTATGCAATTCTCATTACCAAAAATCTCCCCCTCTATTTCCCGTATTTTTTCATCTTCGCTCATAGCATCCTTCATTTATAAACGCATATATTATACCCCAAAATTCAACTTTTGTCCAGACAAACCTACCGACCTACAAACCATTAAAACAACAGATCGTATCGCACTTCATTCTTAAACTTTATCAAAATATTTTCCTTATCTCCATAAATATCATACAGCATCGTTTCCTCTAATAGTGGTAGCTCCTTCTCTTTCAAATCTACTCCTGGCACATAATGTATATTTTCCAGCCAACGCTGTTCGGTTATTCTATATGCCATCCACGGAATATTTTCACTAAAACTCGGCATCAATAGCCGATACAATATTCTATAATCCTCTATTGGCATATTACGAACCACCGGAGATAAACCAATCTCTCCATCCACCTGTACCATTTTTTCTCCGCCATTAATCATTATTGGCATCTTATTTAAATCCGCCAACACCATTTCTACCCTACTATTTCTAAACTCATTTTGCTCTCTCAGAGCGTTCCCATATGTCAAAGCAAACATCACAAAACAATATGTCAAAATCAATACCGGCATTTTCATCACCCATTTACTATATGCACCACTCACTATATACACACTCATCAAAGCTAGCAAACTCCCTATTGCATACATCGCCCTTGGCGCATAAAGTGGTTTTTCCAAAGCTGCATACATCACCAACGTTGCCACCGCCATCAAAATCAACGAAACGCTAACCACCAAAAATGCTACAATCCGATTCCTACGACTTCTCGCCACAAAAAGCCCTACAAAAATCACGCCAATTATACCAACCAGCACTTTCCATGTCATCCGGAAATCTCCCCATATCAATTCGAAATATTGTCGCAGGTGTTCAAAAAGCGATGGCAAAAAACTCCCAATTTCCGGCAAGCTATTCGACGCATACGCATCTCTTGGTCTCATCAAAAATTTCTGAAATACTACTACCGTCAACAAAAACACACCTATCGTTACCAGTAAAAACTTCACAATTTCTTTATTTTTTATTTCCTTCTTGCTCCACTCTCTCACTGCCACAAAAATCACTAGCATCGGAAAAATCCCAATCGATGCCTGATAAGTCATACACACCACCAATATCCCAACCACAATCGCTAAACCAAACATCCACCAATTCTGTTTTTTCCAAAACAAAAATGGCAAAATCGCAAACAAAATCGACACGGCCATATAAATCGAATCGTATTGATATGACAAACATTCCAACATATATGGATTTAGTCCTAGCGGTACCACCGCTATAATCGGCCAAATCCATTTTGTCCACTTCTTTTTGAAAATTTCTCGCCCCAGCACCACGCAAATAAAAGCTATGCTAGAAAATGCCAATACCACTAGCGCAAGCAACTGCGGCCAAGGAGCAATATTTGTCAAATACCAATCACCGTGTAAACCATGCGACACTATCGTGCTAATATATCGGCTAAACCCAGCCCATTCTGCATACCCATAAGTCGTCCGCGCCACATCATCTGCATAATGTACCCCTGCTAACAGCAGCGCCGAAACTCCCAACAAATAAATCGCTAGCATCACCAAAAACGGCTTCATCAAAAATCGATTCTCTCGCCAAACCTTCTTCAAATTAATTTTAAACTTTTTATATTTCTCTTTCATTTTCCTCCTTTAATTCAAGCCATTCCTCTCCAAATTTCCCATAAGTCACAAAATCATACCCAGCAGCTTTCAAATTATCAATTAATCCGTGAAGTCTCTTTACTAACTTCACACCGCTGTTCTTTTTAATATATCCTGGCACTACAGCAAATCCAACCAAATCCGCAAACTCCCACGGATGAAAATAGGTCGCAAAATACCCATCTCGTTTCACACACATCCTGGCCAATCTATAATATATTTTTTTCGGAAAAAGATGCAACGCCAACCAAAACATGGGCACCCTCATAAAGGTCACCACCGAAACAGGTATTTCTAACACCCCACCTCTCATAAATGGCTTTTTCGGCACTTTCAAATTATTATACCTTCCCGGAATAAACGCTGGGTTCACACTTGAATCATATTTATACCCGCATCGCTTCAATTCTTCATAATCTATTTTTTGCATCCTTGGCTGGCGATATCCACGCACTTTCACGCCCGCCACCTTTTCTACTATTTTCTTAGACTTTTTCACGTCACTTGCCATCGGTTTAAAATGATCCACTCCGTGACAAGCTATTTCATGTCCACCTTCCACAATTTCGTTCACTAGCTCCGGCCTGCCTTCCGCAAAATTCCCCGTGCAAAAAAATGTCACCTTCACATTAGTTTCATTTAAAGTTTTCAAAATCCTCTTTAATCCCTCCGCCGATACTTTTAACCCCTCTTCCAAAGAAATTTCCTCTCCATGTTCCCTCGGCAAATCAAATTCCTCCACATCAAAACTAAGTAATATCTTACCGCTCATCATCCAGCCCAAACGATTTTCTTTTATCTACTACATAAAGTGGCCTTCCCTTTGCCTCTACATGAATCTGCGAAATATAAATCGCTGTAATCGCCTGCGAAATCAGTACCAGCCCCACAAGAAACGACACAAACACACTCATCGCCACCGCCCCACTCCAATCTAACCCCAGCGGATCACCCATTATATACTGTTGAATCAAAATAAACAATCCCAAAATCAGCGATACTACTGTAATAAATAGCCCAATATAGCCAAAAATCAAAAGCGGAGTTCTAGACGAAGACACCAAACCATCCACTGTCAAAGCCATTAGCCTCTTAGCACTATAAGTCGGCTTGCCATTCATTCTATTTTTCGTGTGTACTTTAATATATTCCTGTGGTACACCTAGCCAATCTATTAGTCCCCGCGTTAGCCTATTTCGTTCCGTCATTTTATTAAATTCATCCATCACATCTCTATCCACTAGCCGAAAGTCCATCGCTCCTACCACAATATTTTTATTTCCAAACATTCTCATCATTGCATAATAAATTCGCGAACCCATTTTGTGCTTCGTAGTATTTTCATCCCTCACCGCCGTTACTATCTGTGCTCCATTTTCCCACTTTTCCACCATTTTCGGAATCATCTCTACCGGATGTTGTCCGTCTGCATCTATCATAATCACCGCATCGCCCTTCGCATGCTGTAGCCCTGCGGTCAATGCAATCTCTTTACCAAAATTTCTCGCAAAACTAATCAACTTTATGTCTTTCTTTCCGCCCACGCATTCCCGAATTTTCTCCACCGTCTTATCGCCCGACCCATCATTTACCAAAATCACCTCCGCCCCATATTTTAGCTCATCCAATACTGGTATCAATTGTTGCATCAAAAAATCCCGTATCCCTGCCTCTTCGTTATACACCGGCACCACTACCGAAATCACCTTCCTCATATTAATATTATATCACTATCGATACGTCTCATATCGCCTGCAAAATGTTATAATCAAACCATGACAACCGCAAAACCAGAAAAACCCAACTCTTCAGGCACTCAACAAGATGTCAAAACTTCTAGGCATGCCTTTCGTTATTTTATAGTAGGAGTTCTAGTTACTGGCTTCAATTACGCCCTTTTTGCGATTCTATCTAATCTCATTATCAAAAGCAACGACCTCATCTGGCTTTCCAATTTTATTGCTACTGCCGTCACCACCATCGTTGCCTACTTTGCACATTCGAAAATCACCTGGAAAGAGCGCAAAGTCACCAAACATTCCATTATCAGATTTTTCATCTGGAACGCTATACTTACCGTTGCTATCGCTCCTGGCTTTACGCAACTTTTTAGCCTTTTTACTCCTCTCTACGAATTTGTCTATAATATTACCAGCGCTATCTATTTACCTTTTTCCTATGAATTCGTCCTCACCACCGGTGCTTTTGTCCTCAACTCCATCGTTATTATGATTCTCAACTTCCTCTTCTACGATAAATTCGTTTTTGGTAAAAAGAAGGTCGCCCATGAAAAATAATCCCCTTGTATCAATAATTGTTCCCATTTACAACGCCGCTAAATATTTGCCCGCCTGCTTAGATTCCATTATCAATCAAACTTATCAAAATCTCGAGATTATTTTGGTAGATGATGGTTCTACCGATAATTCTTACCAAATCGCCAAATCTTATGCTAAAAAAGATCCCCGCATCAAACTCGTCCATCAAGAAAACGCCAAACAATCTGCAGCTAGGAATCATGGCATCAAACTCGCCACCGGCAAATATGTTAGCTTCGTCGACGATGACGACGAAATCACCGAAAATTTTATCGAACAGCTCCTGGTCCCTTATCAAAAAAACAAAGATATATCCCTAACCGTTTGTGGATTCTCACGCAAATTTCTAAAAACTAAACAAACCGAAAATATGTTTTTAACTCCTGCAAGTCCTTTCAAGAAAACCGATACTAAGAAATCCTATGTTCTCCGACTATTAGCCATAGATGGCCGTCTTTATTCTGTAGACAACAAACTTTTTATCTCTAAAATTGTGAAAAAACTGCATTTTAATGCATCACAAAATTTCGCCGAAGATACAAAATTTGTCTTAGATTACCTCAAACAAACCAATTATAAAATATCGTTCATTTTAGAACCTCTCTACATCTATAATTTTGGCTCAGAAACCAGTACGGTGAACAAATCTGCCACCAAATGGGCAAATTGGCAAAAATCCTATCAAGATCTCAAAACTTGGACCGGCAAAAACTCTACTACTAAAGAAAAATTCTGGCTAAAAATCATCCTATTGCGTTGGCGTATTTCTTATCTTCGTTCCAAAGCACGCGCTAAAAAATCTCTTTAACTATTATTTAAAAACTTTAGCGTATCTTCCATTGCATCATCAACTGTAAGCTCTGTTTCCCAACCAAGCTCACGCATCGCCTTAGAAGGATCAGCATAAAATTCCGCTAAATCTCCATCTCGTCTTTCTGCGATTTTATATGCCAATTTTTCTCCGCTTGCTTTTTCAAAAGCCCTCACCATTTCCAACACCGAAGTCGTTCTCCCAGAACCCAAATTATAAATCAACACTCCAGGTTCCATCTTATCCACCACGGATACATGTCCTTTCGCTAGATCTACTACATGTATATAATCACGAAGACAAGTCCCATCCGGAGTCGGATAGTCATCGCCATATATGGATAGCTCTTTTATTTCGCCTCTCGCCACCTTCATGATTATTGGCATTAAATTATTCGGAATTCCATTTGGATCCTCACCCAAAAGTCCAGACGGATGGTTCCCTATCGGATTAAAATAACGGAGCAGCACGACTTGCAGATTCGAATCCGCCTTTGCGCAATCTTTTAATATTTCTTCAATCATGTACTTGGTTTTGCCATACGGATTCGTCAAACCTCTTCCAGTCTCCATCGTCTCCACATATTTCGGATCGCCAGGATCACCGTAAACCGTCGCCGAAGAAGAAAAAATAATTTTATTCACATTATGTTTCTGCATGCACTTCAACAAATTTATCGTTCCACTCACGTTATTTTCGTAATATTCTAATGGTTTTTCTACGGACTCTCCCACAGCTTTCAACCCAGCAAAATGCATCACTAAATCATACTGATTCTTTTTAAATAGCTCGTCCATTTTACCATAATCGCAAAGATCTATTTTATAAAACCCCGGTCTCTTACCGCAAATCTTCTCAATTTTATCCAACACTTCAATCTTGGAATTAAACAAATTATCCAAAACATCAACTTCATAACCTTTTTTATAAAGTTCAATTATTGTATGCGACCCGATATAACCGGTCCCCCCAGTAACTAAAATTCTTTCCATACCACAATTATATCATTATGTGATAAAATATACTTACAATATAACGGAGTGTGAAAAATGTTTTTTGTTGATTTCCTTGGCTGGATTATGAAACTATGTTACGACATAGTTGGTAATTACGGTGCCGCCATTATTCTCTTTACCTTGGTTAGCAAAATCATTCTCTTACCTATTTCAATTTGGGTTCAGAAAAATTCCATTAAAATGGTCAAAATGCAACCGGAAATCAATCGCCTCAAAGCTAAATATTTTGGCGATAAAGACACTATCGCCGAAGAAGAATCCAAAATCTACAAAAAACACAAGTATAATCCCCTTGCTTCTCTTGTCCCACTCGTAGCACAAATCATTCTCCTCCTTGGCGTAGTAGAAATTGTCAAAAATCCTACTCTCTATATTGGCGTAGAAAATCTCGACTACAATTTTCTCGGTTTTGACCTCCGCTGGATTGCTTCTGAAAACGGCGGTATGGCTATCTGGATCCCTATCATCGCCGGCCTATCCGCCCTTGCACTTTGTATTGGTCAAAATATCATGAATGTCCTCCAGGCCGAACAATCCAAATGGAACAAATACGGTATGCTTGTTCTTTCTGTCGGCCTGTCAGTTTACCTTGGTACCTTTGTCACCGCCGGCGTTGCTCTTTATTGGACTGCCAGCAACCTTATGGCCATCCTTCAACAATGGCTTCTCAACATTTTTATCAATCCTAAAAAATATGTTGATTACAAAGCCCTCGAAGAATCTCGCAAAGAGCTCAAAGAGCTCCAAGATATCAGTAAATCTCACAAACGCACCAAAGAACAAATCAAAAAAGAAAAAGAAGATTACAAAAAATTCTTTTCTATTGCCAACAAAAAACTTGTCTTCTACTCCGAAAGCAATGGTTTCTATAAATATTACAAAGGCATCATTGAATATATTTTAGAAAACACCAACATCACTATTCACTACATCACCAGCGATTATAACGACAATATCTTCGAACTCGCTAAAACCGAAAAACATATCAAACCATACTACATTGAAGAAAAGAAATTAATCACTCTCATGATGAAAATGGATGCCGATGTAGTAGTTATGACTATGCCAGATATCAACAACTATCACATCAAGCGTAGCTATATCAGGAAAGATATCGAATATATTTATATCCCACACGGCATTGACAGCCCTAACCTAACTATGCGTAAAGGCTCTATGGATAATTATGACTCTGTCTTCGTCACCGGCAAACACCAGCGCGAAGAATGTGAAAAAACCAATCAAGTTTATAATCTAAAAAATCGCAAAATTATCGATTGGGGCTACTCTTTACTAGACGATATGATTTCCGATTACAAAAAATCTAAAAAGAAACCACAAAAAGAAAAAACTATCATGATTGCTCCGTCTTGGCAAAAAGACAACATTATCGATTTATGTTTAAACAATATTCTTAAACCTCTCAAAGGCAAAAAATATCAAGTCATCGTCCGTCCTCATCCTCAGCAAGTTCGCCATATGAAAGATGCTTTCGAAAAAATGAAGGAAAAATACGAAGGCACCAATATCAAAATCCAAACCGATTTTTCAAAAACCAGCTCAGTATTCAATGCCGACCTCCTCATTACCGACTGGTCCAGCATTGGCTATGAATACGCCTTTACCACCGAAAAGCCAGTCATCTCTATAGATACTCCTATGAAAATCATGAACCCAGAGTACAAAAAAATCAAAGTCGAACCATTTAACATTTGGGCTCGTGAGCAAATTGGCGAAGTCGTCAAAGTAAAAGACGTCAAAAATATCGATAAAGTAATCGACAAAATGCTAAAAGACCCTAAAAAATACCAGAAAAAAATTTCTGCCCTTAAAAAAGATTCAGTGTATAATCTAGGTAATAGCGCAAAAATAGGTGCTGAATATATCATCAATTGTGTTCAAACTAAAGTAAAAGAAAGGAAGAAAAAATGAACGAATTATCAATTTTTGGTTATATAGATCCATCGGTTATGACCTATGCCATTCAGGCAGGTGCCGGCATCGTTATCGCCGTTGGCGCATTTGTTGGCCTTTATTTCAGAAAAGCTAAGAAAAAAGTAAATAAAAAACTTGGCGTCGATGAAAATAAGAACAAAGAAGTCGAATCCGACGAAATCGAAATTAAAAGCGAAAAAAGCCAAAAAACCAAAGAAAATAAAAAGAAATAACATAGGGACCAGATATGTATTATCTCAATCCAAAGCTTAAAAATCTGAATAGAATTTTTGATCAAAATGAAAGAAGTGACTATCTCCGTCTAGACCTAAACGAAAACCCCAAAGGTTTACCAAAAGAAATCCTACAAAAGGCATTAAATAAAATTACTCCCGAACTTGCCGCCGAATATCCAGAGACCAAACATTTTACAGAAGTTCTAGCCAAACATTTAAATACAACTCCGGAACATTTATGCTTAGTTAATGGCTCCGCAGAAGGCATACGCTATATTTTTGAAGCATTCACTAGCGAAAATGGACGCGTTGTAGGAGTTGTTCCCTCTTATTTCATGTTTCAAATATACTCAGAAATGTATGGGAGACAATTCGTTAAAGTTTCCTACGACAACGACCTAAAAATGAACATAGACAACATCATAAATGAACTAACCAATGACACGCAACTCCTAATATTACTCAACCCAAACAACCCCATGGGTAATACATACACCGAAGATGAACTCAAAAAAATTCTCCAGGTAGCAAAAGAAAAACAAATCACCGTCCTTATTGATGAGGCTTACCATTATTTCTATCCGAAAACTTTTATCAACTACGCATTAAACAATGAACACATTTTCATTACACGCACATTCTCAAAACTCTTTTCAATGGCAGGCTGTAGACTTGGATATGTGGTTGGTTGGCCAGAAGGTATTAAAATGGTACAGAAATTATGTACACCGCACAATACTAACGTCTTTGCCTTAAAAATTGCAGAAACCGTACTAGAAACGCCAGGTACATTAGATAAACTAATTAATAATTTTAATGAAGGTAGAAATTATTTTATCGAATGGTTGGATGAAAATAATTACCAATGTAAAGGAGAGGCTGGTAATTTTATATTTGTCAAACCAAAGACAAACGCCAACGACATCGTCAATCGCATGAAGAAAGAAAAAAAGATTCTTATCAAAAGTTATCCCAATGTAGGTGAACTGGGTGATTGCTTGCGCGTATCCATAGGCGACAGAGAATGTATGGAAATCTTTACTAAGGCATTACTAGAAATTGATAAATAAAGAGATTTTAAAATGAAAAAAGTTATCACTTATGGCTCATACGATTTGTTCCATTTCGGCCACCAACGTTTATTAGAACGCGCTAAAGCACTTGGCGATTACCTCATCGTGGGCGTCACTAGCGACGATTACGATCGCGTCCGTGGCAAAATCAATATAGCACAACCCCTAGCCGAGCGCATTGCCGCCGTCAAAGCTACCGGCCTTGCCGATATGATTATTGTCGAAGAATATGACGGTCAGAAAATCGACGATATCAAAAAATACAATGTTGACATCTTTACAGTTGGCTCAGACTGGCGTGGCAAATTCGATTATCTTAACAAATATTGTAAAGTGACTTACCTAGAGCGCACCCAGGGCGTTTCTAGTTCAGAAATTCGCGCCGAAAAAAGAGCAACTAACCTTGGCCTTATAGGCGATTCTTACAACTATTTTCAAAAAATCATTAAAGAAAATAACTCCGTCAACGGCCTAAACATCATCGGCATTTACTCAGAAAAACCAAGTTCAGCCAACACAGATATCGGCATCAAAAAATACAAATCATACGACTCTATCCTAAAAGAAGTTGACGCTGTCTACATAAAAACTAGTTATGACAAACGATATGATTATATTAAAAAAGCTCTCGAAAACAATAAGAACGTACTTTGCGAATCACCAATTTGTCTAGACAAAACACAATGTCAAGAACTTTTCGATTTAGCCAAAACAAAAGGCTTAGTATTAATGGAAGCTATCCGTACCGCTTACACCACAGCATATAAACGTTTAGCTCTACTCGCCGAAATTGGTAAAGTTGGCGACATCGTTTCAATCGAATCAACCTGCACCAATATGAAACGCAACGACCCAAGTAAATATGCCAGTCTTTTTGAATGGGGTCCCAATGCTTTACTGCCAATTTTCCAAATACTTGGCACTAACTATAAAGAAAGAACTATCATTTCCCATATTGAAAATACAGCTCCACCACTTGGCGATACTTTTACTAAAATCAATTTCATCTACGATAAGGCTGTAGCTTCTATTTTTGTCGCCGAAGGCGCCAAATCAGAAGGCGAATTAATCATTTCTGGTACCAAAGGCTATATCTATGTCCCCGCTCCTTGGTGGAAAACCGAATATTTTGAGCTTCGTTACGAAAATCCGTCCAATAATCGCAGATATTTTTACCAGCTAGACGGTGAGGGCATCCGCTATGAATTAGTAGAATTCTTGCAAGCCATCGCAGACCAAAAAGATGTTCCCCGTATAGACCATGACATCACACTAACAATCTGTAAAACTATGCAAGAATTCCAACAAAACAAAGGTGTCATTCTTATTTAGATTCCACCCGCCACAGACATTTTCCCTATTTTATGGTAAAATAATAAAATATGAATATACCTCGTGTATTAAATAAGAAAAATCGTGTTCTCTTAGCGGAACTAACTAAGACAGATTTTAAACTTCGCTATCAAGGCTCCGTCCTCGGTTATCTCTGGGCGCTCTTGCGTCCTCTCATGATGTTTGCTATCCTCTATGTAGTATTTGCGAAACTTCTTAAATTTGGTGGGGATATTCCTCATTATCCAGTCTATCTTTTATGTGGTACTACCATGTGGAGCTTTTTTACCGAGTGCACCTCCCAAGGTATTCAAGCTATGATTGCTCGCGGCGATTTAATCCGTAAAATCAGCTTTCCCAAATACATAGTAGTTGTTTCTGCCACCCTCACCGCAGTAATTAATATGCTTATCAATCTAGTAGTCATTATAATTTTCGCCCTCATTAACGGCGTAGAATTCAGTTGGACCTGGTTTCTAGTCCCATTATCACTTATAGAACTCTACGTTTTATCTCTAGGAATTTCCTTCCTACTTGGAGCTATCAACGTCAAATATCGCGACATCACATCCATTTGGGATGTCTGCATCCAAGCTTTATTCTATGCGATACCTATCATTTATCCAGTAGCTATGGTAGCAGCCAGCAGCGCTCTCGCCGCTAAAGTCATCCTCTTAAACCCAATAGCCCAAGCCATCCAAGACATCCGCCATAATCTTATCACGCCCGAAACCATCACCACCTGGAACTATATTAGCAACCCTCTACTAGAATTTCTGCCTATCATACTTATAGTTGTCGTCCTCATATTCGCTGCCTTTTACTTCCGCAAAAAATCTAAGTTCTTCGCAGAGGAAATCTAATGGGTAAATATAAAATTGGCACTAGAAAAGAAATTAGCACAAATGGCGACATAGCTATCCATGTCTCAAATTTATACAAAGGCTTCAAACTCCCCACCGAACGCGCCTTTGGTCTCAAGCAAGCCTTCTTCAACCGTCTCAAAGGTATTAAAGGCTATAAAGAACAAAAAGTTCTCAACGATATCAGTTTCGACGTTAAAAAAGGAGAATTCGTTGGCATCGTCGGCCGCAATGGCTCCGGTAAATCCACTCTACTTAAAACCCTGGCCGGCATCTATTATCCTCAAAAAGGCGAAATCATCATAGATGGCAATCTCATCCCTTTCATAGAGCTTGGCGTCGGCTTCAATCCAGAGCTTACTGGTCGCGAAAATGTTTACCTTAATGGTGCTATGCTCGGTTTTTCCAACAAAGAAGTAGATACAATGTACGATGAAATCTGGAAATTTGCTGAATTAGAGCAATTCCAAAATCAAAAATTAAAAAATTACTCCTCCGGTATGCAAGTCCGTCTAGCCTTCTCTATTGCCATTCGCGCCAAAGGAGACATCCTATTACTAGACGAAGTCCTCGCCGTTGGCGATGCTGCTTTCCAACAAAAATGTAATAATTATTTTAAATCTTTACATGGCAATCAAACAGTCATCCTAGTTACCCACTCTATGGAAAATATCACTAAGTTCTGCGATCGGGCCATCCTTATAGAAAACGGCAAAATCACTCTAGACGGTACCCCCAAAACTGTCGCCAAAGCTTATAAAAACTTATGGAGCTAACATGAAAAGCCCAGTCAACATTGCCAAAGAAAGCTACAGCAAAATACTAAAAATCGATGAACTTACCCACCAATTAGAAAAAATCCATGCTGAAGAACTAAACATAAAAGAAACACAAAATCAAACAACAGAAAAATTGCTCACCTTAGAAAAAACCCTCCAAACTATTCAACAAACTATTCAACAAAATCTAGATTTACAAAACAAAAATATTAGTTATGCCACCTCTCTCTTGAAATACACTCACGATATCACTAAAATACCCAAAGCCCAAGGTTTCGAAAAAGTTTTACAAGAAGGCAATTTCATATTATATAAAGAAATTACAAAAATCCTTGATTCTAAAAAAATAAAATTCTTTTTAGATTTCGGCATCCTTATAGGTATTGCAAGGCATAATAATTTCATACCATGGGATGACGACATAGACATAAGCGTTCCAAGGCAATATTACGAATTACTACCTTCAATATTCGACAACGTATTTAAAAATACTGGATTATTTTACAAACAAAGTGAAATCATTAGAATATATTATCAAAATACACCACTACAACTAGATATTTTCCCAATAGATTTTTATGATAAAAACCTGAATAAAGAGGGTAAACAAATCCTAAAACAAAAAGTAATAAATTACAATTCCATAATAAAGTTTAATTGGGAAAAACTCTTCCTTCAAGAAAGCGTCATAGTCTCACCAACACTAAAAGAAATACGCAAACATTACTATCATGAAGTATGCGACAAAGATATCACCGCAGAACAAGCAAACAAAATAAAATCTACGATAATACATAGTCCCGAATCTCCCAGATATGAAAGAACTTATATACTTGATTATAATGATATTTTTCCTCTACGAAAAATAAAGTTCTTGGACATCCAAGTTCCAATACCAAATAACATTCATACTTTACTAGAAAAATACTACGGCGATTATTTTGCCTTCCCAAGCGATATCGACCAAAAACACAAAGACATTGAATCACGCATAAACACTTTTACCATAATGAAAATTGAAGAAATTATCCAAAATAATAAGATCATATGAAAGGACGATATGCAAGCAATCATCTTAGCAGCCGGTATGGGCACTAGACTGAAAGAAATTACTCAAAAAAAGCCAAAGTGTATGGTCATAGTTAAAAACCGCACTATCGTAGAAAGACAATTAAAACAACTCGATATACTAAACCTCTCCAGAATCATTGTAGTTGATGGCTATTTAAAAGATGTACTAGAGCCATATATCAAATCACTAAATATAAAAACTCCAATTATATTCATAGAAAACGAAATCTACAATTCAACCAATAATATATATTCCCTCTATCTATCAAAAAACTACCTAAAAAAAGAAGACGCCATACTATTAGAATCAGACTTAATTTTTAACAACAACATACTACCTAATCTATCTAAGCAACCTGATACAACGGCAGTTATCAGTAAATATGATTCATGGATGGATGGAACTACCGTAAAAATAAATAATAATGAAAAAATTACCCGTTTTATACCAAAGCAATACATAGATAGTGAAAACAAAAATGAATTATTTAAAACAGTAAATATCTACAAAATCAATAAAGATTACTCTAATAATTATCTAATCCCATTTCTAGAATTCTTCTTAAAAATTTTTGGCGCAAACGAATACTATGAACAAGTTTTCCGACTTATCAGCGAAATCAAAACCGATAGTATGGCTACCATCAAAATCGACCCCAAAGACTGGTATGAGATAGACAACAAAGACGACCTAAAAAATGCAGAAAAATTAAAATTCTTATCTTAAAGTACTAGACAAATCTAACGCATTCTTAATCGCTTTATCCATATCCCAATATTGATACGCTCCAAGCCTTCCACCCAAAATCAAATTAGGATACCTTTCCTTCGCCAACGCTACATATTTATCATATAACCTTGCCGATTCTTCACTATTTACCGGATAGTATGCTTCCCCGCCCTTTTCAAAATCTGCCGGATATTCTCTCGCCACAATCGATATCTTCTGTTCAATTACTTCCGGCTGGTCAATCTGATAATACTTATAATCATGCGCTCTAGTATATGGCACATCCTTGTCGGCCTCATTTATTACTGCCTCATCTAATCCATTTTCCGTTCGCTCTTCCTCAAATCTTAGTGACCTATATGGCAACACGCCTAGTTCATAATCCAACAGTTCATCCACCTGCCCACAATATATAATTTTCACACTCTCTGGCAAATCTTTTTCAATATCCTTAAAATCTACCCCCAACCGAACCTCTATATTATCTGATTCAAGCATTTTCTCCACCATCTTGGTATATCCACCACAAGGTATCCCTTGGTGTTTGGCTGTCATAAAATACCGATTGTCATGCGAAAATCTTACTGGTATTCGCTTCAGTATATCTGCTGAAAGATTTTTCGCCGACGTATGCCATTGTTTCTCTGTATAATTCTTCAAAAATGCATCGTATAACTTTTCTCCCACCAAACTTATTCCTTTTTCTTCAAAATTCTGCGGGTCTTTAATTCCATATTTTTCACTATCTCGCCTTGCTTCCTCTGCCACAAATCTTTCTGCTTCCTCTGCCGACATATCCGTGCCATACAACAAATTAATTGTATCCAAATTAATTGGCATCGGATACAATTTACCATTATGACGCGTATTTACCGTATGTACATAGTCATTAAAATCTATAAATTTTGTAATATAGTCCCACACCTCATCCATTTCTGTATGAAAAATATGCGAACCATACTCATGCACTTCTATTCCAGTTTCTTCATCAGTATAAGAATATATATTCCCAGCCAAATGTTCTCGCCTATCTATCACCAACACTTTCTTCCCAGCGCTAGCCAATCTTTCAGCTACTGTCGCTCCAAATATCCCCGCTCCTACTATTAAATACTCAATATTTCCCATTTTTTCTCCAATTTATCTCTATTTAATTATAACACCTTTCATCCATCTCTTAAAATCAAAGGTAGTCTTGTAAAACCACACCGGCATACCCAAAAGAAGTTTTAAAGATATCCAATATTTTTTTGAAAAATACTCTTTTTTAATATTTCCCACGCGTTTCTCTTTACTAAACTCTCTTTTCATTAACGCTATAAAATTTTGCTCTTCCCTGCCAGAAAGACGAGACAAATTCCAATTGTAACTTCCAAATTTAGCCGCCTGACAATATCTCAACCACAAATCACCATCACTCAATTTTGCTACAAATTTTTCTATCTCCCTGTATTCATTCACTACCGCCATAATCTTGCTCTTGTCATTAACCGAAGAATTACAATTGTCTACCCTATAATAGTAAAGTGGTTTATCAATAAAAACTACCCTATTAGCACACACCAACGTTTTTATATAAAAACCCGTATCCTGATAAGAAGCCCCGGGAGTGGGAAGAAATTCAATATTATTACCCCTCAAAAAGTCTTTTCTATAAATTGCCGACCAAATTGCTGGTGGTTCACAAAAAATCCTATAATCTTTTATTGGATAAAAAACTCTTTTCTTCTCATCAGCAAAAATAGTTCTTCTAATTCTATTATCCTTTTCAGAATGATAATAATAACCACCACGCACAATATCGGCCCCATCCTCTTCTATTAACCCACCCAAAATCTCAAACATATTTTTATTACAAAAATCGTCTGGCTCTACAATGCCAATATATTTACCTCGAGCAATCTTGATTCCTTTATTTAGACTATCACCATATCCGGTATTTTCCTTATTTATAATTCTAAAACGAGAATCCAATTCCTTATATTTCTTCATAATCTCCGACGAATTATCAGTAGAGCCGTCGTTTATCAATATAAATTCAACTTCTTTCAATGTCTGATTTTTCAGAGAATTCAAACATTCTTCAAGGTATTCCGAAGAATTATAGATTGGTACCAAAACAGATATCTTGCAATCTTTCATATTCTTATTATAGCTTATTTTTGATATAATCATAATATAAGAAAAGGAGTTAAATGACCAATAAACCCAAAGTATCTATTGTTGTTCCCATTTATAATGTAGAAAAATATCTAAGAGAATGTCTCGACAGTATCCTGGCGCAAACCCTAAAAGATATCGAAATAATTGCAATAGACGATGGTTCACCTGATAACTGTGGCAAGATAATTGATGAATATGCAAAAAAAGATAAAAGGTTAAAAGCTATACATCAAAAAAACTCTGGTTACACTACAGCAGTTAACAAAGGTATCCAGTTAGCCAAAGGAGAATATATTGGCATTATAGAGTCAGACGATTGGATAGAACCAAATATGTACGAGGTCTTGTATAAAAACGCAAAAGAGAACAACACAGACGTTACAAAAGGCGGTTTTTGGAAATACAACTCTACTCTTCCAAAAAAGAAACAAAACGAATATTACAAAAACCCGTCAAAAATTGATTTAAGACTAGCCCCCAAAACCGTATTCAATATAACAGAATGGCCACAGCTTTTAGCCTTTCACGCTTCCATATGGTCATCCATATATAAATCAAGTTTTATCAAGAAAATCAAACTCGCCGATACTGCAGGTGCCTCCTATCAAGACTTCCCATTTATGGTAGAAGTCTTATGCAAAGCTAAAAGGATTTCAGTAGTATCAGATGGATTCGTGCATTGGCGCAACGACCCAGACCAAGGTAATTCAACAAGTGCTAAAGGTAAAAAATTAATGCTAATGGCAGACAATTCAGCAACTGGTGTTAAAATAGTTGAAAAATGTGGCCTTATGGAAGAATTAAAAGAGCCATTATATGCCCACATCCTCTGGGCCAATACTACTTTCTTTCTAAATATATCCAAAAAATACCAAAAAGAATACTACGAAAAACTGCGTAAAATTTTCCAGCCAGTCATCAATGATAAAAATTTCAAATACAAATACTTCACCGATTACGATAAAGTTTTTCTAAGATTAATTACCACTCCAAACTGGGCAATTACAAAATCTATACTCTATGCCACCAAAGCAAGACGTTTCATTCGTCATAACGGCAAAAGAACACTACAATTCTTACATCTATACAAAAAGGATTAATCTTTTAGAATTGCGTCAACAATATACTTGCTAGCAAAACCATCGCCATAAGGATTCTTTGCTTCGGACATATCCTTATACGCATTCATATCAACTAAAAGTTTTTTTGCTTCTTCGTATATATTCTCAGAATCAGTCCCCACCAATTTTAAAGTACCAGCATTAATACCTTCCGGGCGCTCAGTCGTATCCCTCAATACAAGTACCGGTTTACCCAAAGAAGGTGCTTCCTCTTGTACTCCACCAGAATCAGACATAATAAAATACGCGTTTTCCATAAAATTATGAAAATCAAGCACATCTAACGGTTCTATTAGCTTTATCCTTTCATTATCTCCCAAAACTTCTTTCGCCACGCTTTGTACTTTAGGGTTCAAATGTACTGGATATATCACTTTTACATCAGGAAATTCTTCCACTATTCTTCTAATTGCTTTAAAAATATTTCGCATAGGTTCACCAAGATTTTCTCTTCTATGGGCAGTCACCAAAATCATTCTTGACCCCTCTGCCCACTCAATTATAGGATTAGTATAGCCACCAGAAACTGTAGTTTTAAGAGCATCAATTGCCGTATTACCAGTTACTACAATATTCTGACCCTTATTTATACTACTTGCTAAATTCTTTTTGCTAACCTCAGTCGGAGCAAACAGATAATCCGCTATACAATCTATAATCTGACGATTCATTTCTTCAGGAAAAGGAGAATATTTATCAAAAGTCCTGAGCCCTGCCTCCACATGCCCGACCTTCACCTGTTGATAAAAAGCTGCCAAGCTAGCCGCCATAGCTGTAGTAGTATCACCATGCACGAGTACCAAATCTGGTTTTTCTTTTACAATAATTTCTTCTATTCCCTTCAACACTTCAGATGTGATATAAGACAACGTTTGTCCCGCCTTCATAATATCTAAATCATAGTCAGGCTTTATTTTAAAAGCATCCAATACTTGATCCAACATTCCACGATGCTGCGCCGTAACACAAACCACAGATTCAATTTCAGATTTTCTACCTTCCAATTCCTTAACTACTGGAGCCATCTTTATAGCTTCCGGTCGAGTTCCAAAAATTGACAAAACTTTCTTGGACATATTTTATTCTCCCAACAATTTATCTTCAATCTCGTCTAATCGTTTCGCAATCGTCTTTGAACTATAACGATTCGCACACTTTTCATCATAAGGTTTTGGCTCAAAACCTTGATAAATTATCTTGGATAAATATAAATATATATCATCTGGGCTATGCGTTACGACCTTACCACCACCAACCTCACGAATAATATCTGATCCTGCACCCTTCACATGTGAAATCGAGAAAATTTTAGTTCTAGCACCTATATAATCAATCAGTTTTGCCGGCAAATAAATACAATTATCAACCATGCTTGTAAAATTAGCGTCTATTAAAATTGCCCAATCCGATTCTTTTATTTTCCTAAGACTATCCAAATATCCTATATCACCACCAATTTCAACAACATCAGTCAAGTCATTATCCAATAATAATAGTTTGTCCCAATTACTCAAATTACCATAAAACTTAAAGCTGACCTTATTGTTCAAATCTTTATCGTGTTCCTTTAGTTTTTTAATTGCCTTAAACAAAGAACGAGCATTTCTAGTGTCATCCAAATGACCAACATAAACAAAAGAGATTTTATTATCGGCCCTCGACTCTTTTTTTGCTGAATAGAGACCAGGGTCAAAAGAGTGCTCTAAAATATAACTTTTCTCTTTATAATCTTTCAATTTATCGTCTAAAAACGCATGCTCCAACTGATACGAATTATTATAAATCAAAACATTCGCATTCTTTATTACATAGTCATTAATTTTACTAAAATATCTAGCTACTTTTGAACCACAATGCTTATCCCTTTTCCAAAGATATTTCTTGGCCTGTCTAGCTGGAGAAAGAAAAATTTTCAAAGTCTTCATAACTGACATATCTTCTCTTTTAAAATATTCACGCATTATAAATGGATTTTTCTGTTTTTCCATAGTTATAGCATCAATATACGGGGTATTCACAATTGGATCACCAAAAGAAGCAATCCACTTTATGTCCGGAAACAATTCCTTAATCTTCATAGCTATCTCGTGAGATTCAACAGGCATGCTTCTGGACATAATAAAATCATACTCATCTCTATGTTTAAGAAAATACTGGACACCTTGTTTTACCCACTCTTTTTCGCTCTCACAATCTCCGGGTATTATTTTCACATTCTCAGCAATAAGTTTATCTTCTTTACTCTTACGATCCCATACATTTTGCTGCTGATTCTTCCTGGTCCAAACGTCATATTTATATTTAGAATTTTTTAACAGCTTATATGTTACTAAACCCTCAGAAGAATTACCAGGAGGATAATACCAACTGATGACAAAACCTTTTTTCATACCTCACTCCTTCCTCTATAATACCTCACCAACTTATTCAATAAAGTATTACTAAATACAGATCTAATCTGCTCAAAAACCATCGGAGCCTCAGACTTGTAATAATAGTTAGAATAATTTTTTCTCAAATATTTATCAAAACTTTTTATTTCCTTCTTTTTATTTTTCGGAAGTCTGACCTGATTCGCATATGCTTTATAATGAGTCCCCAACATCAAGACTATCTGTCTTGAAACTATCTTTTTATAATATTTGGGTAAATTCTTATCCCTAGTAGTTTTCAGCAACCACTTCAACACTCTCTCGTGATCATCGATATGCTTTAAAAAACCATCCCCCATACTCTGTTCAGGACGACCAATAAAATACATGTAAATATTAAAGTTATACTCTATATAAGTCCTTGCGCACATAAAAACCTTTGCGACAAACTGCTGGTCAACATAAAAAGTCTTTTCTAGCAATCCACTACCCCAAACTTCTCTCAATTTCTCGGTTTTCACCGTCATAGAATGCATCGAAAACTCGAAGAAAAAATCATCCTCCATAACTTTATCCTCGATTTTCCCAATTGGTATCGGCTTATCATTTTTTTCTTTAAACCTAAAGTTTAATTCGCTCTCATCGTACAGCTGTTGCCTACGTACATCAGTCACAACTATATCAGCCTTTTCCTTCTTTAATTTTTTTACATATTCTTCAAAATTATCTACATCCACCCAATCATCAGAATCAACTATACGAACATACTTACCCGTTGCTACCTTTATTCCAGCATTAACTGCCGATCCATGACCACCATTTTCCTTCTCCAATACGGAAATACTCTCTGGATATAATTTCCTGTATCTATTTGCTAATTTTGAAGTATCGTCAGAACTACCATCGTCAACTACTATAATATCCAAATATTGGATTACGCTTTCATTATACAAAAGACTATCAAGACACCTCTCCAGATACAACTCCGTATTATATGCCGGAATAACTACCGATAAAACCTTCATTTCTCTATTCTATCATACTTTTATTATCCATGCACCATCTTTTGCAGTCCAGTAAATACGTCCCTTTTCAAATTCCTGATAAGTCGTGCCGTTACTATCTTTTTGTTCTCCGCTAGTAGGATATCCTAATATTCCCCATTCAGTTCCACTCTTAAACCAAGCT
>JAFOJO010000015.1 GCA_017421325.1 Candidatus Saccharimonadota bacterium | reverse complement strand
TGCAGTATTAATATTCTGCCAACCAGAAACATTAGTACCAGTAAAATCTATAGTGGTAGCTGTGCTAGCTGGAGTATAGTATATTACTCCATTGTCTTTTGTATATCCATCACTATATTCTGCATATTGTCCAGTACTAGAGTCATAAGCTACATTTAGATCTGTAGTTTGGGAATTAAGCACGGTATTGGCTGCTATATCAAAATCTAAGTTTTGCGTCATCCAAACATTTCCATCCTGTAATTTAGTTACCCAATACTTCTTACCATCTCTTTTATCTATAGCTTGCACACTTTGTTCTAATGCTAGTGTATTTTTCCAAGTATCTACTTCTTGCATGTAATATATATGTTCATCGGTAGAATATGGATGTGTTAGTAAATACTTCACCTGTCCCTGATAAGTACCTGCATACTGACTAGATGATGCGTATACAGCATAAGTGGTAGTAAAGCTAGACCCCTTAGCCATATCTGTAGTGCCAGAAGCTCTACTAGCTACTTTAGTCCAGTATGCTGGTACTATGCCATATGTATTATTATAGTCACTTTCTATAGTAGGAGGAGTAGGAGAAGGATCATCTGGTATATTGTTTAACTTCATAGCCCATGCGGAAGTAAGACCACTAGCAGCTAATCCTGTGTCTATACTATATTGTGGGTATTCTGAGTTTATTAGTTTATTATTGCCTTCTTCATTATTACTATACCCTACTGCATATACACTATACCCATTACTGTCATTACATAGTGTAGTAATGGTAGTCTTTCCTATATCCCCTAGATAGTTACCATTATATACTTCTGCATTATGAGGAATATTAACTACACTAGATAAAGTACAAGATGATGAGATAGTAATAGCTAGGTTGTCTGAGCCAGAGCTCGTAGCAGAGCTATGAAATGATAAATGAGATAAGACTAAACCAGAGACTGTAAGAAGAGGAATAGAAATTAACAATACATTACGGAAAGCATAGTAGAAGACGTCTGTTCTGCTCTCTATGATTCTATGCACCTTTACTTTGCTTTTAGTTTTAGCGGTTTTACCCATCACTTACCTCGCTTATATAGTTATCTAATCTTTGTGATGCCATTTTGTGTAAACGGGGTAGTAATACAAAAATGGCACCGCAAGGGTGCTACATCCTAATTGCCAACTAAGCAAGTTACACAATTAAAATTCCTTACGGTACCATTAAATTGTGTAACTAGCATTATTAAAAAATGCTTAGTTTTGGAAATTAGAATGTAGCATTTTAATTATAACTTGATGCGGGGTTTATTGCAATGGATTTGTGGCAACAAAAAATCCCCGAAGGGAAATGTTACTCGTAATCTGGTAGTACCGACTGGGCTTGAACCAGTGACCTTGGGCTTATGAGTCCCACGCTCTAACCAGCTGAGCTACGGTACCATGCCTATATATTATATCATAGATTTGGGATTTAGTATACCTTGGCGGAACAAAATGTGATTTATTAGATAAGGTAAATAACTTAGAAGGTGCGTCTAATCATCTAGCTCTAAGATTAAGGTGTTTTGGTCTTGGTCGAAAAAGTAGCGATAGTTATATTCGTTGCCTGTGCTATCGGTAATAGAAAAATGGTAAGTGAAGCCTTTTTCTCCGCTGAGCTTAAGATTGTAGCCTAAATCGCCGGCGTTGATAATTTCTACGTTGCCTTGTCCCTCCCCAGACCAAAAACTGACAAATGGTTCATCGCCAAATTCGAATTGGACGATGGTCCCGTCGGCAGTATCGTAGCCGCTGCGATAAATGCTGTCGTATTTTTCATGACTACCAAATGCGACTGCGAAAATGATGGTTGCGACAACGGTGATGATGGTAGTAATAATGCGAGGTTGCCATTTATGGAAAATGCCAAAAATGAAGATAGGAATAATGCCGAAACAGTAAATTAGAGTGAGTAAATGGTTGGGGAAATCATTGTTAAAGCCGCGAACAATACCTAAGCCAACATAGGCAAGAAAAATAGTCATAGAGGAAAGGATTAGGCCAGAATACCACTGGTCTTTTTTCATATACCAGGCGATAAAACCGGCTGGAAGAGTAAGAAGGGTAATTTTAAACCAATAAGAGTAGTAGCCGAATAATTGCCAGCCCATAGAGTTGAACGGAACTTGAATGAGATAAACGAGTGGCTGTGAGATTAGAAAGAAAACAAAAACTTTGAGGGCGGCTTCGGATGGCTTTTTACAGTTGACGATGACGAGGATGGCAGGAAGCACCCACCATTCTGCGGTGACAGCGATGTCGTGAAATGAATTGCCGTCTGGGACGAGCATAGCCATTAAGGCGGTGTAGACACCCATTGCGATGGCAAAAATGATAACAATTGGCCAAGACATATTTAGCTCGCCGAAGATTTTGTGTAAGAAATTAGTTTTCTTGGAAGAGGTAGGCTTTTTGGTTTGGATGGTTTTGGCTTCTGATTTGGTTAGAGTTGTTTTACTTGTTGTCATATTTTAATTATAGCAAAAAAGCTGTAGCTATGATAATATAATGCTTGTGCTATAATGTAGATATGAGAAGAAAGAGTTTATTGGTTTTTGGCGTTTTTAGTGCATTGGTTGCGACTTTGATGTGTCGTAGCGTATATGCACTTGATAATTCATATACGGTGACTTATCCGTATTATGCATTTGTTGAAAATCCGGATGAACCATGGCAAACGGTTTGGGATGCGTTGGATGCGACTGGTACTGTTGAGTATAGTGATCATTATTTTGATGTGCCATCTACGGGTGATCACCCAGAGCTTCGTGCAGTTTCTTATGCTTTGGCGTTGGCTGGTTATGAAAATCAGGCTGATGGGTATCCTTCTGATAGTTCCACGCCGAATCCGAAGCTGACGAAGTTTTTAGGTGAGCTGGGTTTTGACGATTATGATAGTTGGGATGAAGCTTCAGAGGAAAATGGGCATTCTATGGGTACAACCATTGCGCGAAAAAAACTTCCGAGTGAGCAGGATCTAATTGTGGTTGCTCCACGTAACTATAATTATATGACCGAGTGGCTTTCTAACTTTAATGTTGGAATGAGTGGTGACCATGCTGGTCTTAACGAATCTGCTGAACTGATTGTGGAGAGACTTAACGAGTATATTTCTGATCGGCAACTTTCTGACTATAAGATTTGGATTGTGGGATATTCACGCGGTGGTTCGGTGGTTGATTTGGCTGCTAGGAATATCAATGCTAATCTTTCTGACTATGAGATGTTGGCAGAAGATTTCTATGTTTATACTTTTGGGGCGCCAAGGGCTAGTAGTGCAGAAACTAATTATGCAAATATTCATGATGTAAAGGATGGAAACGACTTGCTGCTCGGCTATATGTTCCCGGAGGATTGGGGTTTTTATAATACTGGAGTTTATGAAGAGATCCATCCTGCTGATTTGGAGATTGATACTGCGGTTGTGGATATTTCGGATCTTGCGGATAGTTCTAGGGCGTTTAATGTACTAGCGGACAATGATGGTCTTACAAAAAGTGTAGGTGCCATGAAAGGTAAAGATTTTATGGATGATTGGCTTCAATTTATAATAGAAAATGGTTTTACTAGGGAATATTTTGATACCAACGTGAAGGCGCCACTTTCGGCAATTATGCAGGCTTATCAGCTAAGGACTTTGAATAAGCAGAGTGAGTTTACTAGTTTTATTACTGATACTACTAATGGGGTGGCTGGTAGAGTTGCCGGGAACGCTTTTATAGATTTAATGAGCATGGGTTATGAGGATATAGGGGAAGCTCTTGCAAATTTTCCGCCCTATCAGGATCTTGTTAAAATTTTGAAAGGTACTGCAGATAGTGACGATATAGAGGATTTTGTTAATCATTTGAAAACTTATGCTGGTGAATATAGTGATTATAATAATCCAGCGGTTACTGAAGAAGAATTTATTATTTTGAAAGAAAATATCCCTGAGCTTATTAGGGTTTTGGCGCCTTTTATTGTTGCTGATGCGAAATATACTCAAGAAACTTTTGGAGAGGAATATTCACTATTTTATACATATAGTCTAGTTTCTAATGCAAAAAATCTTGTCATTGGACATATTCCAGAAAGCATTATGCCGATTTTGAAGAGTTTGATTCCAAATGAGAGTGAGTCGTCTGGTGATGATGAGGATTTGCCTGTGCCGAATACTGGTGCAATGTTTATAACTGAAGACTTTGCGAAGATAGATTGTCAATTCGTGACGATTCCACTGTCTATATTTGTAACGGTTGTTGTGACATATTTTGTAAAATCTCATTATTGGTTTAAAAGAAAAGATTAGGTTGGCTTGGATTGGTTTAAGGTAAATAAAAAATCCTCGAAGAGGATTTGGTTTTGGTACACCCTGGTGAGGCAGGTAACAACTATGCTAAAGGAAGATTTGATAGGCGGGAATTGCCCATCTTATTTGTTATTCTCTCACTAAGGTACACTTTGGATTATGTCATATTTGTAGCGAAAATGGGGCTGTATCTATAAAAGCCCAAAAAAGTATACTCAAAGTTTATTATATTTTGTGTAAAAGTAGTAGGGGCCCATTCCCACTATATTTTTGTTAATTTTTTGTTGGTGGGGCAGACCCCCAAAGTGTCTGGATATGTCCCCTGCGAAGCTAGGGGCATAGTAGGGTGCTACGAAGTACTTTTTAACTTAATATCCAGTCGGATTGTAAGGATTGGTTGTGTTGGGTGGTGTAGTATCCATTGAGTTGGAATTATCTTTTTTATTCTCTGTTTGCTTTTTCTGTTTTTTGATGATAAGGGTTAAAGCTATTATTAAACCAAGAGCGAGAGCCAATAGCACTATCAGTACTATAATTACAGGTGCGATGTCATTGTCCTTTTGCTCAGTGGATATAATATTATTTTCGGAGTTTTCTTCTCTTGTGATTTTGAGGTTGTAGGTTTTGGTTGTACCGTCTTCCGCTGTAGCCGTAATTGTTATACTGTTTTCGCCTGTTTCCAATTGAACGACGCCATCTCCAGTGATGGTTGTTTTTTCGTCTTTCGGAGTTGCTTTGATGGTTATTTCGGAGATATTATATGGAACGGTGGTTTTGTATATTCCTTTTTCCTCGGATAGCACATATCCGCTTATAGATATCGATACGTCTGTATCGCTGCTTTTTGAGGACTCTTCGTTGGTGGATAAGATAGGATCTGATGGCTGGGAAGTTTGGTTTCTTGTTGGTTGGTAGCTATTACCACTATATGACGATGGGTAAGATGGCTCTTGGCTGGGTACAGGGTCTGGAGTGGGATTTGAGTCAGGGTCTGGCGATGCCTCCTTCTCTACAGCTAGCACGCTGATACTCCCAGCCAAAGCTTCATTTTTGCCGCTTTCCGTAGTGGTGTCGCCGTAAAGATTAATCCAGATGGTCCCTGTACCAGTAGCAGTGCAGGACGCTGTAAAAGTCTTGCTTGTATTCATGGCATCTTCTGACGCATCGGCCTGCGCTATGGTACAGCCACTTACTGGACCGCTAGATGATACGTGCACGTTCCATGCTGCAATGCCGTCCAGACGCACAGTTATAGTAAAAGAATCGCCTACGTGTACGCTTGTGGTGCTCGCATATAAATTTGTGGTCGCAAATACTGGCGTGTTCATTGATACAATCGCTAGCATGGCGACCATGATGATTGTTATAATTTTAGTTATTATCCGTTTCATTTATTGACCTTTTCCTATTAAATATTGACGCATCTTAAGTAAGTCTGACGAATTAATTATACTATCTTCTTCCATATCTGCTGCCGCAAAATATGGTCCTGTCAATGTTTCTATTTCTAGCAGGTGCCGCTTTAATCTAAGCAAGTCTGCCGAGTTTATAATTCCGTCGCCAGTCAAATCTCCAATAACAGCTATTTTGTAATCATAAGTTTCGTCACCAAAAGTCAGCTGCAACGTATATCCTGTGCCCACCGCAGTAGTATCACTATATTCAACCTCATTATTATCTATATCAAATAAGACAGTGGTGTCCGCTAGCTGCGCAGAGTCGCCCAATTCTTTTAGTATGTCGGCCAGCGTATTGCCAGATGATTTTATGACAGTATCGTCTGGTACTGGTTCCACGACCTTTATCGTGATAGGTATATTCTCAACTATTTCGTAATTGTCTGTGTCTTCTGGAGTGTATTTTGCTAGGAATTCTGCACTTTCGCCACCAGGTACAACTTCCGATTCGTCCATCCAGCTAAAACCGTCTGGCAGGGCTATAGTACCTAGCCTGCTTCCAGCTACAGCTACCAGATCTCCCGGCACTGTGTAAGTGGGTGTAGTCTTGCTTACCGTTAGCATTATAGGGAGCACGAAATTGTAGAATCCACTATTGGTGTCAAACTTGATAGTCAGCAGGAAGAAATCTCCAGCCCGCAAGCTATCATACTCTCCGTAATCTACCGCAAAATCTGTAATTATTTCTGGCTGTTCTATAAGTTCACCCTCACTATCGTAATAATACACTTCTATTAAAGTATTCTCTGGAGTAAGTATCTCAAATGCCCTAAACGGCTGGCCTTCCGCTTCTAGTAGCGGAAACGACATTTCTACGCCAGCTACAGTATTAATTGGGGGTTCTTCTATCAGTGTATAAACAATGTCTTCATCTATAGCATAAGTATGAGCATAAGAATCTCTATGTACCCATGCTACCAACCTCTCATTTCCCCGAAAAGCCCCACTTGCTATCTGAGCCACGCTTTCTGGTAATACTATCTTAGACAAAGAAGCACATAGTCCAAATGCTGAATCTTCTATTGTGATTACTCCTTCCGGCAGTGAAATCTCGGCTAATCCCTTTAGGCTGAAAAATGCCCTTTCGCCGATAGTAGTTACAGAGTCTGGCACTACCGTGCTAGAAGATCCTAGTATCAAAGTATTTGTAGCCGTATCTATTATAGAGTTGCTATTATTACGGCTATCAAAGGTGGTGTTTTCTGGACTTACCGTAATAGTCTTTAGATAACTATCAAGATAAAACGCATCTTTTCCAATTTCTGTAACATTTTTCTGTAAAGCTAAAGATTCTAGTTTGCTCTGCTGAAAAGCATTATTGCCAATTTTCGTAAGGGCTTCTGGCAAAACTATATCTCTAATCCCAGCATTAGCAAAAGCGAACTCTCTTATTTCGGTAATACCTTCTGGCATATTTATCGACTCCAGGCTAACACATGTATTAAAAGCCCCAGCCGGAATAATAGTTGTATCTTCGGATAACTTTACCGAAGTTAGTGATTTATTTAAGTAGAAAGCGGCGCTAGAACCTTCCGTTAACCGAATAGTGGCATCCAGTGTCTTTAATTTCGAAAGGCCATGAAAAGTACTATCGGTAATGGTAACAGTATCCGCTTCGCTTACAATTTTTTCTATATTTGTCATCTTACTGTTCCAACTCGCAAAAGTACCATGCAGTTTCACGATGGTTTCTGGCAGGAATACATATTCATAGTACTGGGCGTCGGTCGAACCACTAAAAGCCTGCCATACCTCTACCACATCGACTCCATCGATTTTTTCGGGGAAGTATAACTTCTTAATGCCTAGTCCGTGGTCCTTGTAGCTAATGATTCCTATAGTACCACCACTTTCCCAATAACCCCAGCCCATCTCGTACTCGCTGGGGTTGGTTACTTCAAAGCTAGCAGTTAGCCCAGAATAGCCTACGGATACAGTCTGAGGGCCATCACCGTAGGGGTTATACCCCGTAATTGTTGCGTCGTCCAGGTCGCCAAGCTGTTTTACCAAAGTATTGCCATTGGTGGTAGTAACTGTGATTTCCGAAGCAAGAATATTAGTGAGACTCCCATAGTTGTACGGCGTTAATATTGGTTGTACAGATATGGAGTCGGGTACCTCTTTCTCAAAAACACCATATTCGTCGCAATCAATACTACTCGCACTTTCACAAATTTGGGCATCACTGAAATCTATTATCCCGTTCCCATACAGATGATCCCATCCTTCCGCACCCAAATCTGTAGCTCGGGTTTTTAAAATACCTATAGTATCCTCGAGAGACAAATCTTTATTTATACTCTTAACTATGGCTACGGCGCTTACCGCATGTGGTGTTGCCATGGATGTGCCACTTTTAGTACCGTTGATGCTTAAAATATCCACGCCTGGAGCCGCAAAACTAACCATATCACCATAGCTGGAAAAATCTGCTAAAAGATCATTCTCGCCTATTGCTGATATGGAAATAGTATTGTCAAAGGCAGATGGATATCTAGGCTCATCCGTAGCTTCGTTCCCCGCAGCGGCCACACTTATAATGTTTTCTTGCTTGGCGGCCTCTATGGCTATGTATTGCGGGTTTTCTTCTGTAAGTCCTGGCCCACCAATACCAAAACTCATATTTATTACGTCGGCTTTTTTACCAGCCGCAACATAATTTATGGCGGTGATGATATCACTAGCGCTGAGTGAATTACTAGAAGAAGTTTTTACAGGAAGTATTTTTACATTGCTAGGTGTGCCTTCCGCTATGGTGCCAGCTATATGTGTACCGTGACCATATTCATCGGTCATTCCAGCATCCGGATCCAATACGTTGTACATTTCCTCAATCTTGCCAGGATAGTTGGCGTTGAATAAGTCCATATCGCAACCAGTGTCTATTATAGCCACAGTTACATCAGCGGGGGTCCACCCTTCTATTATTTCCGCAGCGTGGTCTAGCCCCATTCTCTCAATACCCCACGAGTTATATGCAGAGTTCCCGCTCTCATCTTCCAGTAGTTCGTAGTGAGTATTTTCAGCTACGCTTATAGTAGAATCTGCTCGAAGTTTGGAGTATGCGATGTTTTTTGCTTTTTCGGAATCGTATTGGAAAAAATACTGGTGATTGGGGGCGTCTACTATTGACACTGCCCCGTAGCTATCCACTGGCTTGTTTTTGGCCGTCACTATGAGCAAATTGTCTTTTGAATAGTTTTTTGTTATTTCCGCATACGATGTTAGATAATTGTCCATGAATTCTTCCGAAAGGTCGGATATGTTTATAAGGTCGGTGGGGTCTTCTATTTTTTTGTGTGACCATGCCAGTGCGAGAGCGAAAAATGCTCCAGCTGTCAGTAGAAAGGCTCCTAAAATAATTAGTATGTTACGTTTTTTCATTTTGCATCCTTATTTAAACTACTTTTTTGTGTTTGTAACAACCAATAAACTCTTACTCTTGTATATATTGTACACAAAATAAAAATAAAAACAAGCGTTTTGCTTGTTGACGAAGAGAAAATGGTGAGTACAATAATTTGAGTTTGCTCGAACCGACTTTCAACAGATGAAAAAAAGGCCTTAAAGAGGGCTTAATTCCACAATGGTACACCGGGAGGGACTCGAACCCACGACCCTCTGTTCCGAAGACAGATGCTCTAATCCACTGAGCTACCGGTGCGTATTGGATTATTTGATACCTGACACGATAGGGGACTAGCCAGGAGGTAGTCAAAACCTAAAAATACAACAAGTTATATTTTTGGCTTTTGGTACACCCGGCACGATGGGGGATCTAGCCGGGCGGTATCCAAAACCAAAAAATATAATAAATTATATTTTTTGCTTTTGGTACACCCGGCACGATTCGAACGTGTGACCTTCAGTTCCGGAAACTGACGCTCTATCCAGCTGAGCTACGGGTGCAAATTGTACCGCACCATAAATTGGTGCGTGGGTAAATTATACCATATTTTGGGGTGGTAAAAAAGCGCAGACAGTATAGAAGAAAGGCGCAAGAATAATGGAGAGGTTGAAATTATGCTAGGGATATGTTAGATACGGCGTATGAGAAATTTACTGGGGCGAAGTTTGCATCAATCGTATTTTGTGGTGGCAATGTGTGTGGGGATTGTGGTGGGGGTGGTGCTGGGGTTGGTGTTTCGGATAAACTTTTTTGCGTCGCCGGTGTGGATAGGGTTTGCGGTGGGGCTGATGGTGCTGGCGTATTTTCGGCCAAAGCTAATTTTTATAGTGATAGCTCTAATTGCGGGTATGGTGTTAGCGTTTTTTAGGGTATCTAGCGAGCTAGCGGGGGAGAATTATATTCGGCAGTTTTATGGGCAGGAAGTTTTGATTACTGGTACGGTAGATGGTGACCCAGAAACGGACGAGAGTGGCACAAAAATTAAACTCACAAATTTGAAATTTGGTGGGGAAGGTGTGGCGGCTAGTGGAAATATTTATATTTCGGCGAGGTATAACGACGATGCAGCGCGGGCGGACACGATTACGGTGCGGGGAAAGCTAGCGGAGGGGTTTGGTACGTATGCTGGGTATATGTATAAGCCAAATATTGAGAAGATTTTGAAACCCGAGCCAGGCGATTGGGTGCTAATGATACGGAATTGGTTTTCTGAAAGGGTGAAGGGGCTAGTGCCCGAGCCACAGGTGAATTTGGGATTGTCGTATTTACTGGGTATGAAGGCGGGGCTGCCGGATGATTTGAGCGAAAATTTGCGAACGGTGGGGTTGGTGCATATAGTGGTGGCGAGTGGGGCGCATTTGTCAATTTTGGTGGAGATTTCGAGGAAGATTTTTGGGAAATTGTCTAGATTTGCTGGGTTGTTATTTTCAGTGCTGTTCGTGGTGTTTTTTATGGCAATGGTTGGGTGGACACCGTCTATTATGCGGGCGGGGATAATGACGATTTTGACGTTACTTGCATGGTATGTGGGGCGGAAGTTTGCGCCGTGGCGGATAATTTTGATAGTGGCGGCGGGAACATTGCTAGTGAACCCGATGTTTATTATTAATTTGGGGTGGCTATTATCTTTCGCGAGTTTTGCGGGGATTATGATTTTGGGGCCACGGTTGACGAAATTTTTCTATGGCGAGAAAAAGCCGGGATTTGTGGCGGAGATAATAATCACTACGTTGGCGGCGACTTTGATGACATTGCCGATAATTTTGTATTATTATGGTACGGTGTCTTTAATTTCGGTAGTTGCGAATTTATTAATTTTACCGACTTTACCATATGCGATGGGACTAGTTTTTTTATCTGGTGCGGTGGTTGGCGTGCCTTTTTTGGAAACGGCGGTGGGGTGGTTGGCAACAAAGTTACTAGATTTTCACATTGCTGTGGTGGAATTTTTTGGTGGGATGAAAAGTTTTCTGATAGAAATAGAACCTTATCAGACATGGGTGTTTTTGATTTATTTTGTGATATTTGTGCCGCTTGTGATTGGACTTATTAGGCAAAAAATGGTAAAATTAAGAGAAGAGAATTATCAATTATTTTAATGATTTGGAGAAAATATGTCTGGACATAGTAAGTGGGCGACAACGAAGCGACAAAAAGCGGTGGTAGATGCCAAGCGTGGGGCGCTTTTTACGAAGATAGGTAATCAAATAGCGATTGCGGCGAGACAGGGTACCGATCCAGCAATGAACCCATCGCTAGCGATGGTGTTAGAAAAAGCACGGCACGCTAATATGCCAAAGGCAAATATAGAACGGGCGATTGCGCGGGCGGCAGATAAATCAGCGGCGGCGTTGATTGAAGAAGTTTATGAGGCATACGGCCCAGGTGGGGTAGGTATAGTTATAGAGGTGGCTACGGACAATAAAAACCGTACGATGCCAGAGGTGCGCCATACTTTGGATAAGTCTGGTGGCCGGATGGCGGATCCAGGTTCAGTGATGTTCCAGTTTGCCAGGAAGGGTGTAATTGAAATTTCCGAGAAGGGTGAGGATGCAATGATGGCGGCACTGGAAGCTGGTGCGGAAGATGTGGCGGAAGAGGACGAGGGCAGCGTAATTTATACGGCAGCTTCGGATTTGATGAAAGTGCGGGCAGCTCTTGCGGATGCAGGATTAACGATTACTTCAGCAGAATTGCAATATGTACCAAATAATTATGTGCCAGTAGAAGGTGAAGCAGCCGAAAAATTGGAGAAGTTATTGGGTGCGATAGACGATCTCGACGATGTGACAAATGTTTACACGAACGCAGAGTAAAAATGCAACGCAATAAAGAAATTGTCAAAATTAGCATTTACGGGATTTTGGTCAATTTAGTTTTGGTGGGCTTTAAGGCTGTGGTGGGGCTGATTGCAAATTCTATTTCTATCATCTTGGACGCGGTAAATAACTTGACAGATGTATTGTCATCCGTGGTGACGATAGTAGGGCTAAGACTAGCAACCAAAAGACCAGACCGCAAGCATCCGTTTGGATATGGTAGGGTAGAATATTTTTCGGCGGCAGTGGTAGCAGTGATTGTGCTAGCGGCAGGCGTGATGGCATTGAAAGAATCTATTGAAAAGATTATTGCGCCGGAAGAGGCAGATTATTCGGTGGCGTCGCTTGTGATAATTGCGGTAGCAGTGCTGGTGAAGTTTTTCTTTGGACGATTTGTAAAAAATAAAGGGAAAGCGCTAAACTCGGGAAGTTTGGTGGCGAGTGGGGTAGATGCGATATCGGATGCGGCGCTTTCGCTATCCGTGCTGATTGGTGCGGTGATTAGTTTTATTTGGCATATTAGTTTGGAGGGTTATATTGGCATACTGATTGCAGTGATGATCATCAAGACGGCAGTAGAAATTATGCGCGATGCGGTGAATGATTTGATTGGTGCGCGAGTGGATGACGAGATAATTGCTAGAGTAAAGAAAACGATTGAGAGGTTTGGCGAAGTGCAAGGGGTGTATGACCTAGCACTACATAATTATGGGCCGAATAAGATTATCGCAAGTGCGCATATACAAGTAGGGGACGAATTGCATACTCGGGAAATTCATCGACTTTCACGGCAGATAGAAGTGCAAGTTTATGAAAAATATGGTATTATTTTGACTTTGGGTGTATATGCGGCAAATGAAAGTGGCAAATATAAGAAAATGAAGCAAGAGGTAGAAACCATAGTAAAAGATTACCCTACAGTGGTGCAAGTGCATGGATTTTATGTAGACGAAGTAGAAAAAGTAATATCTCTGGACTTGGTGTTTTCGTTTGAGGAGAAAGATGCGGTAGCAAAGATGCGAGAAATTCAAAGAAAAATTAATAAATTGTATTCCGGGTATAAAGTATATACTGTGCTAGATACGGATATTTGACATTTTAGCATAAGTGTGATATAATGAGGGTAAGGGATTGATTTTGGGTGGCTTAATATGTTATAATAGTGGGTGGAAAGGTGGCCGAGTGGTTGAAGGCACTGGTCTTGAAAACCAGAGACGGAAACGTCCGCAGGTTCGAATCCTGTCCTTTCCGCCACAATAAAAAGAAACCCCGTGGGGTTTGTTTTTATTGTGATGAAGATAGATTCGAGCCAAGGTTCGCACCGAGCAGAGCGAGGTTCCTACATCCTACCTTATTCTTTGACAAAAACAGTAAAATAATATATAATATACACTGACGCTTATAGTCTAAAATACAATGAAAGGTGGTTAAGGCATGAGTGTAGTACCTATTACACCACAGGAAGTAAATCAGCTTTGTTTTCCCCAGATTCCGGATGAAGTTTATGAAATAATCAATGAATTATTGATTGAATGGTGGACTAGGAACCAATTGGAGGCTCGTATTATAGAAAGAGATATTATAGAGGAAGCTTTTCAACGTTGTGCCAGCAATAAGGAAAAAACTTGTTTGCTTAGTGAGTTCTTTGCTCGGAAGAGTTGGTACTTAATGGTAAAGTCACATTATGAGGCCGTAGGATGGAAAGTGAAGTATGATTATATTATTGATGGGGTTCCTCGTTTTGTCTTTAGAATGGCATAATTATGCTTTAGCGTCGCTAATTGAAGCGGCGCTTTTTCTAGCTAATCTCAATTTCGTTTGGGGTGATGTGCAGGGTGGAGCCGGGGGTGGCGTGGCCGGACAATATAGCAGCGGCAACGATATTTTCTACGGTTTTTTGAACGATGCGGCGCATAGGACGGGCGCCCATTTTAGGATCGTAACCTCTATCTATTAAGATTTGCCTAGCTTCAGGGCTGACGGAGACGGAGATTTTTTGGACTTCTAGAGTTTTATTGACGGATTTGATAATGAGGTCTAGTACCTGGAACAAATCTTCTTTGGATAATGGTTTGAAGAGACAGATTTCATCAAAGCGGTTGAGAAATTCTGGTTTGAATTCGCCGCTAGAAATGAGGTCTTCGATAAATTCTTCTTTGAAATCTTCAATTTTGGCGCCGGAGGTGATTTTTTCGCGAATTTCGTTGGCGCCGGCATTGGAAGTGGCAATGATAATGCTATCGCGAAAACTGACTTCGCGGTTTTTTTCGTCGCGGAGGATACCTTCGTCTAGCACCTGAAGCAGGGTGGTAAGTACGGACGGGTGGGCTTTTTCGATTTCGTCTAGGAGGATGACGGAAAATGGTTGTTTTATAACCTGGGCGGTAAGGCTGAGGCCGTCTTCGGCGCCGTCTTTGATGAGGCGCGAAACGTCGCTGGCGGAAACGAACTCATTCATGTCTAGACGGATAATGTTGTCTTCGCCGTTGAAATAGACTTCGGATAGGGTTTTGGCGAGTTCGGTTTTACCTACACCGGTGGGGCCGAGAAAAAGGAAAGTACCAATAGGGCGGCCAGAATGTTTGACGCCGGCACCGGCGCGACGCAAGGCATTGGCAACAGCAGAAACGGCTTCTGTTTGGTCTATCATGCGTTCGTGGATAAGTTGTTCTAGGTTTAGTAATTTTTCGCGATCTTCGGTATCGGAGGCAACTTTGACCTTGACGCCATAAGATTTTTCTACGGCAGTAGCAACGGATTCTGCGGTGACTAGGCCGTTTTCTGCATAAACAGCAGCGCTTTCTAAGAGTAGTTTGGCTTTGCCGGGCATTTCTACATCATGGATGTACTGTTCGCTAAGGCGGTAGGCTTCGGATAAGGATTGGTAAGTGTAGATAACATTTTTTTGATATTCGAAAAATGGGACTTGATCCATTAGAATTTTGAGGGTTTCTTCGTGGCCGCTTGGGGTAACTACAATTTTATTTAGAGAATTAGCCAAGGCGGGATTTTTGGCGGAAATTTCGAGGAATTTTTGGTCGTCCATGATGAGAATTATGCGGATGCGGCCAGCTTCTAGGATTGGCACGAGCAAATTGGCGATATCTACGGAGCCAGGCCCTTCTTCAAAGAAAAGATGAGCATTGTCTAGGCAGAGAATGATGTTTTTGGCGGAGTAGATTTCATTGAAAATGTTGATCATTAAGTATTCTAGCTCACTATTGTCTTTGGCGGCGGAGATAAGGCTAGGTGCGTCTAGGGCAAAAATTTGGCGGTATTTTAGGGAATTTGGAATTTTGCTGTTGGCGTCCATGAGGGTTTCGGCGAGGGAATTGACGATAGTAGAACGACCAGAACCGTAAGCTCCGATAAGAGCAACATTTTGGCGACCGCCATGAGTGAAAGTCTCTACGATTTGACCAATAATTTTGGTGTGGTCGGCCATTTGAAGTTGGATGTGAGAATTCGCGTAGCGCTCAGAAAGGTTGATGGCAAAACGTTGCAGTGTGGGCGTATAGCCAAAGGCAAAATCGCGACCAATACCGCCAGAGCGTACAGGTTTTTTGGCGTCTTTTACTAGACCGGTGAGATAATTAAACCAAATGATGCCTTGGTGAAGATCGGCTGTGGTGAGTTTGATTTGGTTGAGAACGAGCTCGGAGTTAGGAAGATTTTGCACAAGTGCTACGGCCAAGATGGCGCCGGTGATTTCTTCGGAATTGGTGGAGCTTAAAATGTTCTGCGTGGTGATATAGATGGGATCGGTAGTGGCTGGGAGAAACTCTTGGGCTTGTTGGAAGAAAGAGATTGGCAAGCCAAATCTGGCCATAATGAAGGACCCGCCGCGAGTTTTGGGGAGGATTTTAATTAAGTCTGCAGGGGTGGTGTTGGGGGATAAAAGTAAAAGTAAATCTTCGGAAAGTAGATCGGTAAAACTGCCTGATTTGCCGATGGAGATTTCGTTTAAATCGTTTTTGATCCAAAAAACTAGCATGGCTGGTAAAGCAGAAAAACCAATTAATGCCCAACCTAGCGCGATTTGGAAATATAGTAGGGCGATACCGCCAAAAAGCAAGGCGATGAAGATAACGAGCGTGAGCGCTAAGACTGGAGGGCTATTGAGCGAGCGTTTTTGATACGCTTTTTTTACGCGAGGATTTTTGGGATCAAAAGAATTATTCATATGGCTAGCCCTACAATACTTAGAACAATACCGATGATTGGTAGCATGGGGATGATTGGCCAGAGGATAATGAGAATTAAACTAGCGATGCCGCCAACGACGATGATAAGGGTGCCGGCTAAAAGTAGAACTAGTCTAGATAAGAAACCAATAAAACGTGAAACTAGGCGATCTAAAAACATGTGGAATTTGAGATCTAATGATGCGGAGCTAGAAGCGGTTTCGGCGGAGATTTGGCGGTAAGGTTTGAAAAGAGTGCGAACAAGTGAAGACATTGAAAAGAAATCTGTAATGCTGGTGAGGGAAGTGCGAGCTTTGGCGATGAAAGTTTGCCACCCGCGAGAATACCACCAGAAAAACATTTCGGTAATAGCCATAAGGATATTATAGCATATAATCTCTTGGCGAGGTTTAGACAGATTAAGGTTTCTTTGGCATGTCTAAGATTATTAAAATTGGGTTCATTGTGTTAACGAGCAATACAACGTACAGACCTCCCGCCGCCCCTGCTGTAGCTGCCGGCTAAGTTGATACTGTTACTATAGAAGAGGAGGTTGTAAGCGTCGGTACTATTGGTAACCGTACTAGACCAGTAGTTGCCGCCCGCTGCTGGCTCGGCCAGCGTGCCATTATAGATGTAGCCGGACCGTACAAACCACAAAGGGGAGGTTCTTAAAGCATTAAAGCCACCAGATTTGTAACCTACGGAACCAGTACTATTGGCTAGATTATTCGTAATATTGTAGCCATAGAACAATCTACCAAATTCATTGTAAGAGTTGTCTGTAGTAGAAGTATAAGGTAATCTCCAGCCTCTAGGGCAAATGGAGTTGCCTGCTATGGCGGTGTTTGCACTAATACTGCTAGAGGTATTGGAGGCTATGGCGGCTGTCCAACTGTAATAATTTCCGGCATGATAATGCAAACAATCTGTTTCAGTATGGTCTTTCTCGCAAAGCTCTAAGGAATCGTATCTCTTATCATTGTTATCGTTGCCAGAAGTGTAGAAATAAGTATCTCCACCTTCAGCAGAGGTTGGGGTGGAATTATTGTTGCTCCAGTTAGAAACGGTATTGTTGCCATAATTCACGATACTGCTAGAGGTGATTGCAGTACTGGCCGGGTTCCAAGTCCAAACTCCATTATTCTCAGTATATCCATTAGCATATATTCCACTACCAGAAGCATTAGTACTGATATCTGTGTTTTCTGACGTTAAAGCCATAGTGTTAGTTCCGCCTATATCTAAGTCTAAGTTTTGTGTCATCCAACATTTGCCATCAGCTAGTTTGGCTACCCAATATAATTTATTATCCCTAATATCTGCTAGTTGAGTAGTCGGTGTTTCATTGGTATTAGAAATGCGTTCACATATGAGGCTACCCATATCCTGCATTTTATAAAAATCAGTTCCGTTTATAGTAACTTTTTCTTTACCGCCTAAAGCAAAAGATTCTTCAAAGGTTGGTACAGTAGTTATTGTGCTATCATTTCTGTATGGATGAACTAATACATACTTCACCTGCCCCTGATAAGTACCAGTAAATTGGGAAGAGCTAGTATATACAGCATAAGTAGTAGTAAAGGATGACCCCTGTGCCATATCCGTAGTACCAGAAGCACGTGAGGCTACTTTAATCCAATAGCTTGGTACTATACCATATGTATTATTATAATCACTTTCTATAGTAGGTGGAGTAGGAGAAGGATCATTTTCTATATTATTTAGTTTCATGGCCCAAGTAGATGTTAATCCACTCGTAGCTAATCCTGTATCTATACTATATTGTGGATAGGAAGAGTTGATGAGTTTATTATTGCCTTCTTCATTATTACTATATCCATTAGCATATACTGCATAGCCATTGCCATCGTTACATAGGGTAGTAATGGTAGTCTTACCTATGTTGGGAGTATATGTACCTACATTGGTATTGGTACTATGTTCTGTATTAACCACGCTGCTTAGCGTACAGGCAGAAGAGATAGATATAGTGAGACTATCCGTACCACTACCTGAGCCTGTAGCAGAGCCGTGGAGAGAGGATAAAATTAGGGCGGAAATAAGAATCAAGAGAACACCGGCTAGAAGAACATTGCGGAAGAAATGATAGTAGAAGTCTGTATAATTATTTGTTGGATTACTTTGGCTCATATATGTATTACCCTGTTTAGTTGTCTGGTCTTTGCGATGCCATTTTGTGTAAACGGGGTAGTCATACAAAAATGGCACCGCAAGGGGGTGCAACATCCTAATTTGTGAACCAAAGTGAACCTATAGTATCCGCAAATTGGAAACCTTACGGTGCCAATTATATTGCGAATATATCTCTATAGGTTAATAAAAACCTTTGGTTCGTTTATTAAATTAGAATGTTGCGTTTTAATTATATCACGCCAAAATTATTTGTGAATATTCGTAATTTGGGGAAAATGTGTTATAATGTAGATATGGCAAGAAAAATTAAAATGCGTCCGGTATCAAAGCAAAATCGGAACAATAATCACAAACACAGCGACAAGCGCAAGCATCCACGCTTGAAAGATGGTCGCTAAAGAGCCTAAATCAACGGGCTCTTTTTTGTTAGTTTTGTAAAACGCTTATGATATAATGATAGTATGGATGAGAATGATATTCAGTTGAAGCGACGTGAAAATGAAGAGCAGGCTACGGCTGGGCGGGCGCGGATACTGGGTTTGCCATATTTAGATACGCGTGAATTTGAAAGTGAAATTTCGTTGGTGCCGGGTTTATTAGATGTACAAAAAATGCATCAGGATTTTATTATTCCCTTGCAGCGGGGTGGGGGCGAAGAGCACTACCAGTTTATGGTAACTAGCCAGACGCCACGGACTTTGATTGAAAAAATGCGCAATGAATATACTGATGAGGGCGAAAGGGTAGATTTTTTCCTGATTTCTAATTCTGCGTATAAGGTATTTATGCTGAGATATGACCCACCGAAGGTAGTGCAGTATGATGACATTAAGATTGCGGGCGAAGGTGATAGCGAGACTATTGCAAGTGTGTCTAAAACTCTGAGTAGCGTATCTACTGAGAAGGTATTTGATTTTTTGCTAGACCAGGCGGATAAATTGGGAGCGTCGGATATTCATATTGAAAATATGCGTGATGAAATCCGTATTCGTATGCGGGTAGATGGGTTACTCCATCCAGTGGCGAATATTGATAAAGATAGATACCGAATATTTATGGGAGAGCTGAGCTCGCGGGCGAATGTGTCTACCGCGTCTAACAAGCCACAGTCTGGGCATATGCAAAAAGAAATTCACCGCGATGGCGCGACGCATCTACTGAATATTCGTGTGGAAACTATCCCTACTATGTATGGGCAGGATGCGGTGCTGAGGTTGTTTAATTTCGACGAGAGTTTGCTGAATTTGGATTTGCTTGGGTTGTCCGAGGAGGAGCGAAGGGAAATAGACGAAGTGATCTCACACCCGCGCGGGTTGGTGTTGATGGTGGGGCCGACTGGGTCTGGTAAATCCACTACCCTGTATTCTATGCTGAATGCTTTGAATGCTTCGGATAAAAAGATAATTACTTTGGAGGACCCGATCGAATATGGTATTACGGGGATTTCACAGATACCGGTGAATACTAATGCGGGTGGATCATTTGCGGAAGGGCTGAGGTCGGTTTTGCGGTTGGATCCAGATGTAGTGATGGTAGGTGAGATTCGCGATGCAGATACGGCGAAGACGGCAATTCAGGCTTCTATCACGGGACATTTGGTGTTATCGTCTTTTCACGCGAATTCTACTAGTGCGGCGTTTTCTAGAATGATAGATTTGATTGGCGTGAACCCAATTTTTGCGAGCTCTATTCGGCTGATTGTGGCGCAGCGGCTGATTCGTAAATTGTCTAAAGCTAAAAAGGCAAGGCCTGCTACGGAAGCAGAGCGAGATTATATTAGGATGGTGGTGGAGGGGGTGAATGCGGAAATTTTGTCTGATTTTGATATGGAAAATCCATTGCTGTATGATCCAGTACCTACGGAAGAGGATCCGTTTGGCTATAGTGGGCGAACGGTGATAATGGAGCAGTTGGTGGTAAATGATGATATCCAAGCGTTTATTCGTGGTGACGTGGCAGATATTAACACCAAGGCCATAGAAGAAACGGCGCGCAAAAATGGAATGTTGACTTTGGAACAAAAGGGCGTACTAGCAGTATTAAAAGGCGAGACGACTTTGGAAGAAATCTCGCGTGTGATATAAGCCTTTGGCCTTTTCTCCGGAGGTAGAAAAGGCCAGTAAAAGAGGCTAGCAAGAAATTTGAAATGGAACTCAATTCCATTTCAAATTTTGATGATGTTTATTTAATTCCGTTGGAATTAAATAGTAGATGGTAATGGTATGGTATAATGGAATGTATGAGTGAAAAAGTTATTTCTGACTATAATGGTTATGACTATAAAAAAATCTTTTGGGAAGATGCGGACCGCGAGTATGAAGACCAAGCAGACCGGATGGCGATACGGAAATTACTGCCAAAGCGGATGGAAAAGTTTGCTGATATTGGCGGTGGCTATGGCAGACTTGCGAACGAATATCTGAAGCGGGCGCGCAAAGTTTATATTTTTGATTATTCTAAAACTGAGCTAGAGCAGGCCAAGGAGATTTACGGCGATAAGGTAGAAACTAAAGCTGGTGATATTTATAAATTACCATTTAAAGATAATGAACTAGATGGTCTAATGATGGTGCGGGTAACGCATCACTTGAAGGATATGGATAAGGCGATTGCCGAGCTTTATCGGGTGCTAAAGCCGGGTGGTGTGGCGGTGATAGAGGTGGCCAACAAACGGACTTTGCCAAAAATGGCACGGTATGTGACTGGGCGTAGCAAGGTGAACCCGTTTGACAGAAAAGTCGCGGACTACAAAGAGATTTCAAAGAATGGATTTTATAATTATCACCCGAAATATGTGGAAGAAATTTTTGATAAAGTTGGATTTAAGCGTGAAAAAGTACTTTCTGTATCTAATTTTCGTAGCAAAGGTTTGAAGAAGATTTTTGGTACCAAGAATTTAGTAAAGATGGAAGATTCGGCACAACAACTACTAGCAGGTGTAAGATTTGCGCCATCTATCTATTACAAGTTGAGAAAACCAGAAGAATAGGGTATAATATATAGAGAATTGACGGGGCCGTCGTTCAACGGATAGGACATATCCCCTCTAAGGATACAATGCTGGTTCGATTCCAGCCGGCCTCGCCATTTTTTGTAGGTTCGCATCCCGAGCAAGGCAAGGGATTCTCCCTTCCTACTGGTCTCACTACAATTATGGTCTTTGTCAAAATCACTCGAACGGGTGTTTTTTTGGTATAATTTAAGCATGAGCGTGAAGGATAGTGTGCGGCGGACGAAGTTTAAGTTGAAGCGGGATTTTTTTACGCTAGAGAATATAGTGTTGGCACTGGCGATTATCTTGTGCTTGACTTGGACGTATCAATCTATTGCGGCAATGTCGAGAAACTGGGGGTTGTCGGAAACTTTGATAACCGAGAAAAAGGAATTAGAGCTTCTCAGTATAGAAGTAGAGGCAGAGGAACTAGAAAATGAGTATTATAAAACTAATGAATATCAAGAATTGATGGCTAGAAAAATATTGGATAAAAAACTGAGTGGGGAAAATATGGTGGTGATGCCAGAAAATTCAGAAGCGGCGAAAAATAAACATAAAGTTGCCAAGGTGGAAAAGACGGAAAAAGAATATTCGAATTTTGAAAAATGGATGATGTATTTGTTTCCGGATTATTAAATTGGCATAGATAAATGCGCTTGTGGTATAATGGTAGTATGAAGAAAGCTCGGCGTGGGTTTACGTTGGTGGAGGTAGCGCTGTTTTTGGTGATTACGGCGGCGATTTTTGTGAGTATTGCGGTGGGTACACAGAATTCCATCTTTCAACAGCGCTATAATGATGCAGTGCAGAATTTTGCGGAGTTTTTGCGCAGTACGTATTCGCAGGTATCTAATGTGCAGAGTGAAGGAACTGGACGGACCAATAAAGCAATCTACGGTAAATTGATAGTGTTTGGAGTAAATCAGGAAAAGACTAAAAATGAGATTACTTCGTATAATGTGATTGGTGATGTTGGAGAAGAGTCATCTGGCGGTGATATTCTAACCAAATTGGCAGACTCAAACGCGAATGTGATCATTCAGGACGATGATGGGTTCAAGGCGGTAGGAATGGTAGAAAATTATGTGCCAAGATGGGCATCACAAATTCAGACTGGAGATGCCTGGGGAGATAGTGGATACACTCTTTTTCAGGGTATGTTGCTAGTTGTGAGGCACCCGAGCTCTGGGACGATCTATACTTTTATTGACAAGAGTGGCACAATAGATGTGGATAAAATGATTGAACAATCGGAAGCTTTGGGTGCGGAGCAGAATGAATTGAAGCCCCTGCTTGAGCCTGGAACTAGGGAGTTTGAGAAGGAAGACGCAGTGTTTTGCGTGAATCCGAATGGTGCGGAAAAAAGTAGTTTAAGAAGGGGCATAAGAGTCGCGAAGGGGGCGCGTAATGCGTCTGGTGTAGAAATTTTATCTGATGGTGAAGGGTGTATGTAGATGCAAAGGTTGAAAAATAAAAAAGGTTTTACTTTGGTAGAGTTATCGCTTTCGATAGCGTTTATTGCGATACTTTCGATTACAATAGCTTTAATCATCAACGATGCGATTTCGACTTATCGGCGGGGGTTAACTTTAAATCAGATTAATACGGTGGGTATGGATTTGGTAGACGATATGCGGGCAGCGATCCAGAATTCGCCGGCGAAGGTGGTTGCTGAAATATGTGATGAAGTTTTTAAGGGTAATGGTTCGCAGGAAACGAGCCAGCGTAATAATTGTAAAAGTGATGGCGGGCGAAAATTTGTTTCGATAGTGAAGGCTTCGACAAATTCAGATAAGGTAAAAATTAAGGGCGAAGAAAAGGAAGGAGTGCCACTATATGGAGCCTTTTGTACGGGGGCGTATTCGTATGTGTGGAATTCTGGGTATTTGTTTACTGAGGATAATAGTAGTTTGGAGCGAGCTAGTTTGTCGTATAAATATGATGGGACAGAGGAAAATCCAAATGATTTTAGATTGATAAAAGTGCGTGATGAAAATAGGAAGGTTTGTAGATCTGGTTTAGTGGAAGGCGATAGTAAATATGATGAATTTGGTACGAATCAGTTTGAGGTCGGTGAGATAACTGAGGAGCCGGTGGTTTTATTAAGTGGTAGCGGTGATACTGCTAATGCACTGGCTTTGTATGATTTGTCGGTGCCGGCGCCAGCGGCAGATGGAGTGAATGCTGCATTTTATGCAGTGTCGTTTATTTTGGGTACGGTGCAGGGTGGTATAAATGTGATGTCTAGTGGGAATTTCTGTGCGACGCCAGATGAATATGATTCGAATTTTGATTATTGTGCAATAAATAAATTTAATTTTGCCGCGCAGGCGAATGGAGGATGAAATGAAAAAGATGAAAAAGTTTAAAAAAGGTGCGGCATCGTTTTATATTGTGGCGATATCTACGCTGATTTTGGTGATTATTGCGGCGAGTTTTGCGGCGGTAATTATTTCGGAAATTACGAGGACTTCTAACGATGATTTAGCACAGTCGGCATACGATTCGGCATTGGCTGGAGTGGAGGATGCGAAATTGGCATACTATAATTACCAAAGTTGTCTGGAAGGCAATGCGGGGAAGGTGGCGCTGAACAACGATAAAAATATCAGTTGTGAAGAGATTAGGTATTTAATAGAAGATAGTAACAGTTGCGATATGGTAGCGAAGATTTTGGGAAGGATTCCCGAGGATAATGATGGCCAGGAAGTACTGATAGAGGAAAAGGTTGATGGGGGCGCAAATAATATGCAACAGGCTTATACTTGCGTAAAAGTGACTGATGTTTTGCCGAATTATCTCGGGACATTAAGTAGCAGCAATGATTTTACAAAAGTAATAAAACCAAAGTTTGAGGATACAAGTGCTGCCAACATTAGCTCTATTGTGGTGAGCTGGCAGGCGGATAATGAAGATTTTACGGCGAAGTATAGCAACTTTAGCAATGAGGGTATTTTTGGCGAAGAAGCGCCAGCACCGGCGGTGATCTCGGTGGGTTTGGTGCAGACGGCCGGGACTTTTAATTTGAGTGATTTTGATATGACGCAGGGCGATAGGACCGATCGGGGGACTTTGTATCTTGTGCCGACCGATCAAGATAATTTGCAAAGTACAGATAAATACGAAGTGGCCAGTAATGGGTATATTGGCAAAAAAGGCTTTTTAAAGTCTAACGATAAGACGGTGAAAAATAAACCATACGCGGTTTATTGTGATAATGATAATGATAATGGTGGTTTTGTTTGTTCGGTAACGATTGAATTACCGGATCCGGTGAATAGTGACTACAGAAGCGACGAGACATTTATGGTGGTGTTGTCGGCGCCATATGCGAATTGGAATTTTGATTTTGAGGTGAAGTTTTGCGAGAAGAATGGCAATAGCGACGGTAAGTGCGTAAGGGAGGTGCAGAATGAAGATGGTATCTTGGCCAGAGAAACTGTGAGTGCAAAACTAAAGGATGTGCAAGTAGGCATAGATTCTACGGGGCGGGCGAATGATTTGTATAGGCGGGTGGAGACTAGGCTAGAACCACCGGATACGGGTTATCCGTACCCGCTATATGCGATTCAGGTGCTAGGTGAGAGCAATGGTTCGTTGATTCAAAAAGATGTGACACCGACTTGCGAGTGGAACTTTGGTGATGCGACTGGGCCGAGGGGGCTTTGTGATAATACGTAAACCTTGACAATTTTGGCAAAGTGCGCTATACTTATACAGTGTCTAGCTGATAGACACTGTATGTTTACGTCGTGGGGTAGAGCAGCCTGGTAGCTCGTTTGGCTCATAACCAAAAGGTCGCTGGTTCAAATCCAGCCCCCACAACCACGAACTTTGAGTTCAAAATTAATAATCAGTTTTAAGTTCAGCTTGAGTTACCCCCCTAACTCAAGCTGAATCTAGGGCTGGTTATTTTTTCTTGACTAATTTTTTGGCGGCTAGTTTAATGACATAGCTAAAATCGTTGGTAATAGACGGAGTACTGGCGAGTTCTAATGCAGTAAGATGGTGACGCACGGCCAAAGCAATTTCGCCAGACATGGCAGTGGCATGAGGTGCAACAATGCAGCCACCCAGCATATGATTGCTGCGGTCGGTAAGAAGTTTGACAAAGCCGTGTCGGACGTTGAAGATTTTGCTGGCCGGAGTGTCTTTTAGGTAAACGATAGATTTTTTGTATTTACGTTTGCGACGGATAAGGTCGTCTTCGCTAAGGCCAATAGTGACGACGGCGGGGCAGGTGTTAGTAACGCGGGCGAAGCCGGTATAGTTGGCGGTATTTTTGGTTTTGTTGATAATGTTAACAGCGAGGAGGTTGCCTTCGTAATCTGCGCGTTCGGTGGAAGAGTCGCTACTAATACAATCACCGATGGCGTAGATGTTTTTAGCGGAAGTTTGGAAGGTTTTGTCTACTTTGATGCCGGTGGTGGTGTATTTGACTTTGGCGTTTTCGAGACCAAGGTCGGTGTTGGGTTCGCTGCCGGTGGCGAGTACGATGCAATCTACGCGGATCATTTTTTCGGTGTGGTCATTTTGAAAGATGACACGTTTGGAGGCGTCGTCTTGCTCCAAAGCGATGACTTTGCTGTTGGTGAGTACCATGATACCGAGATTATTGGTGAAATAATCGGTAACGGTAGCGCTGACTTCTTTGTCTTCGCGCGGGAGGATGCGACTGGACTTTTCCATAATGATGGCTTTGGCGCCGAGCTTGGCATAATATTCGGCGATCTCGCAGCCGGTGGAGCCGCCGCCAACGATAAGTACGGCCTTGGGTAAACGGCGGATTTTAATGGCGGTGTCTGGGGTAAGGTAATTGACGGCATCGGTGCCGGCAATGGCGGAGGTATTAAGATGTGAGCCGGTAGCGATGATGAAATTGTAGGAAGTGAACTTTTGATCGCCAATGGCGATGGTGTTGGCGTCTAAAAAATTAGCATAGCCGTGCAGACAGATGGCGCCAGCGTCGGTGTAGGACTTTTGATTATTGCCGCCACCAGATTGGATGATGGCCTTTAATTGGTGTGCGATGATGGTGGGAAAATTAAAAGAAAAATCTTGATGACTGAACTCGGGAAAATGAGAAGCTTTGTGATAAGTGTGGGCGAAATCCAATGTAACACTGTAAGGGATGTCGCGAGTATTAATGTTGGAACCGCCAAAATATTTGCTTTCCACTAAGGCGACGCGTTTTTTGGTTTTGGCGAGTGCTAGTGCAGCAGCAGAACCGGCAGGGCCGCTACCGATAACTATATAATCAAAGTCGTATTTCCTACCCATTTATATTATTTTATCACGATTTTCGTAAACATAAGCGAAATCGGCGTTATATTTTTTGAGCTCCTTGGTGATGGCTCTTTCTAAATCTTTTTCGGTGATGATTTTTCTGGATTTAAGAGATTTTTCGGCGGCTTTTAAGGATTTTGTAATGAAAATTTCGGCGGCACCGGCGGGAATACCTACGGCTTTAGCATCGATTTTGAGGTTTTTGATGAGAGTTTTGTTATTAGTAATATCCATTATGCAATGATCCTAAAATAAATAAATAAAATAGTGATGGAAAGATAGCTGAAGCATAAGATGATGCGGGTGAAATTTTTGTCTTTGACGCGGGATTTTTGGATATCGGCGAGATTGTGGCCGAGATGAAAGCGCCAGCGGATAATAAAAAGCGGAATAATGGGGACAATAATGTAGAGAAGGGTGAGCAAGTGGCTGGGGGAGAATTCTACGGCCATTTCCATGATTTCGATGGAAGTAATGACATATAGTGGTAAGGTGAACAGAAGCTCGCAAACGCTGGAAAAGGCGCCAAGTAGAAATGCGTCGGAACGAGATTTGGCGAGCCTAGCGTGAGCGTCGAGATTTTTGGCGCATTGCCTAGAGATAAATAATTTGGTGCCGGGGCCGGGGCGGAAATAACAAAAGAGACTCATAAGGCTAAGGGCGATAAGTACACCTACCATTACCCAGGCAAAAAAGCTGGTTTCGGGGCGGAATTGATAAAAGAAAAATAGGTTGGCGAGGTAGTAGGCGCAGAGGAAAAGACAGGCACTGACGGTTTCGGCGCCGAGGATGAAAAAAAGGGTAAGGTCGGAAGCTCTTTTTTTGGAATATTTACCGGAAGCGTAATGGCAAAAAAGTGCAAAAACGCCGGGCTGTAATTGTAAAGAAGCCATGATAAGCATAGCCAGAATTACAATTCCCAAAGAGATAAAAAAGCTCATGGTTAAATTATAGCATGTGGGGGGTTGATTTTCTAGTACGAACGTGCTAGAGAAGAGCCATGAAAAAAATTATTTTATTTTTAGGCGCGGTTTGTGGGGTGATTTTGGGAGTTTTGAATTTCGCAAACTGTACAAAAGCAGTAAAGATTAATGAAGAAATTCCTGAAATTTACATTAAGGCCATTAACCCGGGATACACGGTAGATGGTAAAGGCAATGTCGGAGAAATGATTGAGATTGGCCGCAAAAATTCCGACGCACCGGTTTCGCTCGCTGGCTTAGCTGTAGGCTATACGAATTCTAGCGGGAATTACTCTACTTTGGTGGAGTTTCCCGAGCACAGCATTATGGCTGGCGAGACTCTCCTCCTTCGCTTGGCCAGCTCGCCGGATAGTGAGCTGGCAGCCGTGAATTATACAAAAACATTGGCGTTTAAGGGCGGAATAGATTTAAAAATTGGTGATGAAACAGTGGATAGTGTGTGCTGGACAGGGAAGGACGAGTGCTATAAAGATTTTAAGTCGGCAAAGCCTACGGTGCTGGTGCGTAATTTAGAAACTGGAGATTTTGAACATAGAGATGTGGCGGAGTATGAGTTTACGTATGACGCGGAAAGTTATTATGTGGAGACGGCAAAAGAGGAAGAAGGCTATGGCCAGGTGGTAAGCCAGTGCAGGGGATTGCAGTTTTCAGAAATTTTGAGTTACTATGAAACTTCTAAAACAGAGCAATTTATTGAATTTTATAATCCTAGATCAGAGCAAATTTTGTTAGACGGGTGCCAGGTGAGATATAAGAATAAAAATTATAATTTAAGTGGAATAGTGGGGGCAGAAGGATATTATGTGTATTATCCGAGTACGTTTAATTTGACGAAAAATCCGACTAATTTTAATACTTTAGAGATAGTTGATACGGACGGGGCGGTAATAGATAGCCTGAAATATCCCAATGGGCAACGTAAAGGTACTTCGTATATTTTTGTGGGATATGATGAGGCGGGTGAAGAAATTTGGAAGACGACTTATACGCCAACGCCGGGCGGAGCAAATAATTACCAGGAGTTTAGAAGTTGTGAAGAGGGGAAAGTGATTAATGAAGCGACAGGAAACTGTGTGAAAGTGACCACGGTGACGGAAAAGCTTTGTAAAGAGGGATATTATTTGAATATTTTGACGGGGCGATGTAATAAAATAAGAACTACGGAGGAAAAGACTTGTAAGGAGGGGTATGAATTAAATCCGGAGACGGGGCGGTGTAGGAAAATTAAGCAAAATACAGGGGCTAACTATAGCTTAGAGCCAGAAAATTACGAAGAACAATCGTCTTTTGTGGCGCTATATGCGGTATTAGGGGTGGTGGTGGTAGGACTTTTGTATTTGATCTACGAGTTTAGGCATGAGATTCTTCGTAAACTTTCTTTGGGCAAAGAAAGTTTAGCAAAGAAACTAGGAAGAAAAACAAATCAGAAGTGAATTCCGATTTGTTTTTGGTTTTTGTCTAAATAATTCCGTTGGAATTATTTAGTGAGAGCCTTATTATATAGTTTATCTATAATTTCATTAAAGACGGCTTCGCGGGTTTGGTCGCCGTTGACTTCGATAAGAAGCCCTAAAGTATTGTAATGTTGGAGGACAGGAAGGGTTTTTTCGCGGAACTCTTTAAGGCGATTGTGGAAAATTTCAAGGTCTTTGTCATCTTCACGTTCGCCACGATCGTTTAAAGCTTTGGCTTCGTTGAAGCGGTTTTCGACGTCGGCTTCGGAAATGTTTAGAATGATGGCGGCCTTGATTTCGTGGCCAGCGCCGGCAGCGACGGACATGACTTGGTCTTCCTCGCCACTCCAGCGGCCAATAGAGGATAGGATGAGGGCGTAGTCGAAAAGATCGCGACGTTCAAAGTAGGGAAGAACCCATTCGTAAAAAATGTTGGTAGGGATAAGATTGCCTTTGTCGGATAATTTTTGTCTGGTTTCGGTTTCCATGGCGCGGATAATCATACCGGAAGAAAGGAACTTAGCACCGAGCATTTCGGCGAGTTTGACGCCTTGAGTATCTTTGCCGGACATAGGTAGGCCAAAAATATTAATAGAGCCGGTACCGAGCCATTCTTTGATTTTTTGAATTTTCTCTTCTATTTCCATAGGGCTATTGTAGCATAAAAATAGCCTCGGCGGAAATTCGCCGAGGCGGTATTGCTTAAGTGGACGTAAAATATTTCTCAAAACGTTTTTTTGCGCGATTGGGTATTTGGTCGCCTGCCCACTCACCGGTCATGGGATTTAGTATTGCATGGCCAGAGGCATCACCGTGAGAGCAGCCTTTTCGGAACACATGTATTATACCGTTACCCTGCATTGAGCCGATATAGATGGTTCCTCCTTGACTGATTGTTATTGTCCGTTTCTTTTTAGTTGTGCTAGCCATTTTTTCCTCCTTTTCCCTGGGTTGGCTAACCCAGCTGCATAGTCTTGTGGGTACAGTTAAAAACTTACCCCTAAGCTATTTTTATTATAACACGGAGTAGGCATTTTGTAAAGATCATATTGATTGTAATGGCGATTGTGACATGGGAAAATTGGCACTCTTGCATTTTGGGTGCTAATTGACTATAATTAAAAATATGGAAATTACTGAGCGACAAAGGAAAATTCTTTGCCAGATAATAGAAGAATATGCCGAAACGGCTTCCCCGGTGGGGAGCGTAACGTTGGCAAAACTTTTTAATGTATCACCGGCAACGATCCGGGCTGAGATGGCACGATTGGAGACACTAGGCTTAATAGCGCAGCCGCATACTTCGGCGGGGCGGGTACCAACAGACGCGGGATATCGGTTTTACGTGAATAGTTTGGATGGCGTGAATGAGGATGTTTTGAGCCGGTCGGATGTGGAACGGCGGTCTCTAGAGCGAGGAACGCATGCTTTGGAAGTACGGGTAGGCGCACAATCGCGGGCGGATACGGCGATAAGGGGGGCAGTGGATGCTTTGGTGGAATTGACGGGAAATTTAGGTTTAGCGACGATTGGCGGGCAACTATATTTAGCAGGATTAACACGGCTATTTACGCAGCCAGAGTTTGGCGATACGCGGCGAGTACAGGCAGTAGCGAGATTATTGGATAATTTAGAACCGTGGTTAAGAGAGGCGGCGCCAGGAGAGGCATTAAATATCTTTATTGGGCACGAAAATCCAATTGGCAAAAATTCGGAAGTGTCGTTGATCATTTCGAAGTTTCGGTCGCCGTTTTCGGATAGAAGTTATATTGGGGTGCTAGGGCCGACGCGACAGAATTATTCGAAAGTAATGTCGCTAGTGAAATATGCAGGCAATATGTTGGAAGAAATTTTGTAATAAAAAGGAGATTTATGAAAAAAATCAAAAAAGATGAGGAGATAGAGGTAACTTTGGGGGCGGAAGACTTGAAAAATTTTAAGGTAGAAGTAGATGCTTCAGAAGTAGAAAAACAAATTAACGAGCTCACGAATGATTTGCAGCGGACACGGGCGGATTTTGAGAATTTTCGTAAACAGGTAGAGGTACAAAAAGAAAATACTAAAAAAATGGCGCAGTTGGCGACAGTGTATAAGATACTACCTTTGTTGGATGATCTAGATAGGGCAATTATTAGCTATAAGGAGCTAGCGCCGCTAGCAAAATCTTTGGAAAAGACTTTGAAAGAATTGAAACTGGTAAAAATTGGCTCTGGTGAGGGGGTAGAGTTTAATCCGGATTTGCATGATGCAGTGATGGTGGAGGGTGATGGTGAGAAAGAAGTAATAGCAGAGACTCTACGGCCCGGGTATTATTATGAGGGTGAAATATTGCGTCCCGCAATGGTAAAAGTAAAGAAAATTTGAACCAAAATTCCCTATCTTGGCATTTTTTCGTGCTTGCTCTATCAATAAGCGCTTCGCACGAACAAAATATCAATCTAGGAAATTTTGATTTCAAATTTTGAACCAATAAAAATTCTCCGGTTGGCAATACCGGAGAATGGTTTTACCAAAGTTCTCTAGGGATAACTATCCCTAATTGATGGAATAACTTGTATCGCCAAATTCGTTTGGCGACGTTTGCCGCCAAGAATACCAAAGCGCTCGCAATTGTCGCGAGACCGCTTATGATGATTAGCGCTACGAAGCCTGATTGGACTTGGTCGGCCATTAGGGCTAACACGAGAGTAATAACAGCCGTGCATGCACACATAAAAGATATGTTTATGATTGTGCGGTACGCCATCGCTTTCTTTTCGAGAGTGGCCTTTGCCTTCCTTTTCCTTGCTTCCAGAATCGCTAGCTTCATATCGAAGCTCTTTCCTTTTCTCACTAGATTCCCCCCCTTCTTGAATGAATACTAGCACAATAAAACTTGGATTATAAACCGAATAAAGTGCAAGTTGTTTAAATATAACATACTATACTTTATAAGTCAACACGCGCATCCGTGTATCAGCTGTGGGGTATATAGGCGTGTAAGAGCGCATTGGTGATAAATGTTGGCATTCTAAGGGTTTAGTGGTAGAATAATAGAGTAAAATATAAGTAGAAAAAGGATTATTTATGGCTGAATATAAGTTAAAGTTAGAAAAACGTGAAGCGACTGGTAAAAAGTTGAAAGGCTTACGTGAAAAGGGACTGATCCCTTCGGTAGTATATGGCGGTAAGGAGCCGGTATTAGTGGCGTCTGAATATGTGGCGACAGAAAAAGTATTAGAAAAAGCTGGGTATCATTCGCCGATTGATCTAGATATTGAAGGCAAAAAGCGCTTGGCGATTGTGAAAGACGTAGCGATTGATCCAGTGTCGCGCAAGATTATGAATGTAGAATTTCAGGCGATTTCAGCGAAGGAAGTGGTGGAAGCTACTACGCCAATTGTAATTGTGAATTTTGAAGGTTCAGAAGCCTCGAAAACTTTTCATTTTGCTTTAAACCAAGCGATGGAAGAAATTGACGTAAAGGCGAAGCCGGCGGACTTACCAAAAGAATTAGAAATTGATGCTTCTGGTATGAAGGAAGTGGAAGATAAAATTACGATTGCAGATATCGTGCTACCTAGTGGCGTAGAATTTGCCGATAAAGAACTGGACAAAGAGCAAGTAATTGCATCGCTGTATGATCCAGCGGCAGAAGCTGAAAAACGCGAAGCAGAGGCAGAAGAGCCAGCAGTAGAAGCGGCTGACGTGCCAGCGGATAATGGTAAGAAGCCAGAAGAAGCTGAAGAGCCTACGCAAGAATAAATTCTCCACTAGCTTGGACTTGTTTATCTTGTAATTTTTACAACATAGGGCAAGAAAAAATCTCCTTAAATTTGGGAGATTTTTTCGTTGCTAAGTTGTATAAATTACGATAAACAAATCTGGTCTAAATCTCATTATGCTAGTGGAGAATTTATTCTTGTGCTTTTCTGATTGCTTCCACGTTTGCAATTAATCTATCTAGGAAGGCTTGGCGGGCTTGGTTAGCATTCTCATTGTTACCTTTCCAGGCGTAGAGAGCTGGGTCTTGCAGGGCGCGAGCGAAAGAGAAGGTGACGGGCCAAGGGAAGGGGCCGTTTTTTTCTACGGCGGTTAGGTTGTCAGTGGCCTGCTCGACAGTTTGGCCGCCAGAAAGGAAGACTACGCCGGCTAGCTCGGCAGGGATGTGATTTTTCAGCACTTCGGCGGTTTTTTGTCCGACTTCTTCTGAAGCGGAAGGAGTTTCGTAATTTTTGCCAGCGATGATCATATTAACCTTAAGGATGCAAGCGCGTAAGTTTACTCCGAAATCGGCGAGTTTTTTGAATAGTTCATCTAGGATTTTGCCGGTGATTTCGGCGTTTTGGTCGATAGAATAATAGCCGTCGTAAACTACTTCTGGCTCGACTATTGGTGCCAGGCCGGCAGATTGGCACTTGGCGGCGTATTCGGCTAGGATTCTGCAGTTTTCTTCGATAGCTTTAGTGGTAGGGGTGAGGATAGCACCGGAAGTGGAGAGGTGGATTTCAAAGGCGGCGCGCCATTTGGCGAAGCGAAGACCCCTAATGTAGTATTCTTTTAATCTTTCATCTAGGCCGTCTAGGCCTTTGGTGTAAGTTTCTACAGAATTATCAAATTTGGCTAGGCCTTGGTCTACCTTGATACCGGGGATAATACGGCGGGCAGTGAGGAAATCTACGTAATTTTGGCCGTTATCGGCGAGTTGCTTGGAAGTTTCGTCAAATAGTATTACGCCATTAACATATTTTTCTAAATCTGGGGTAGTGAAGAAGATGTTGCGGTAGTCGCGGCGATTTTCATAAGTATCTGGGATGTTCAGCTTAGCGAATTTTTTCTTGATAGAGCCGCCAGATTCGTCTGCGGCTAAAATGCCTTTTGGTTTTAGCACTAGGCTTGCAGCGATAAGCTCTAAGTTTTCGGCGGGGGAAGTGTTTTCGACGATTTTTTGCATTTCGGATAGGGGTAAAACGGCGTTAAGCCTAGAATTTTCGATATTAACGCGGGCTAGGGTGAGGCTATCTTCTACGGAATTGCCCAATATAAAGCCACCTAGAATAGTGGCCGCGGCGATAGAATAAACAGATAAGTGGGTAAGCATATCTACTCTATCCACCGAGATAGTTTCGGAAAGATTTTGGTAGGAAAGGGTGGTTTCGGAGATATGGACGAGCTTTTCGGGGTTAATTTCGGCTGAAGAAAGCGCGTCTTTTTTTTCCGATCTTTCTCTGTTTTCTTCTAAAAAGACTAAATCGGTGCGAGGTATGAGATCGTTTAGATTAGGGTTTTCGAAATTGCGAACGTAGAGCACGAGTTTGGTATTTTGGGAGATATCTAGATAAGCATGGATTTTGGCGGCGGCATCGGTGGTGAGCTCGGCAGAGCGGTCTACGTAGAGGTAATCTACTGGCTCGGCGGGTGGGGTAAAATTGGTGTTTTTATACTCGCTAGGTACAAAATAGCTAGTTTTGCCATCGGCGATTAAAATATAGCGATAAATTTCGGCGGGGTCGGTAGAAGTGAATTCATCGTTTTCTAAGCGGAGGCTGGAGCCGGAAATAGCAGTAGATAGACCCATTTTTTGCAAAACTTCTAGCGAAATGGCGGCGCCACCTAGGCTAGAATTGCGGTGAAAAAAGTGGTGTTCGCTAGCGTTAAACTCTATGTCTAGCCATTTGGTGTTGTTTTTATCGGTTTCAAAATTTTCGGTGCGAGAATCAAGATTAAGATACACATCTTTTAAAACATTTCCCACCACTAAGATATTCATAAGTGTATTATAGCATATTTTCGTGGGCTTTATGTAGTTGGAATTTAGCGAGCGACGCAGCGGACCGATCTCCCGTCATTTCTAAGAATGTTAGCGGCTAACCAAATATCACTACTGTTAAAGCTTAGGCCATAAGCGTAGGAACTACTGTTAGTCATACTTGCCCAGTAGGTACCAATAATGCCAGAATTTTCGAGGACGCTGCCGCGGATGATACCGGATCGCACAAAATAAAGTGGATTAGAACGTATTTTGGCAAAACCATCAGTCTGATATTTCACCGATCCGGTACCATCTGCTGTCACCTTGTCGGGAATGTTGTAGCCATTATATAATAACCTGCCAAACTCATTATATTCGTTATCTGTCTGTGAGACATTAGGTAACCTCCAGTTTTTAGGACAAATAGAATTAGCTGCAATTTCTTCAGCCGTACTGCCTATATTGGTGGAATTATTGGAAGCTATAGCGGCAGTCCAGTTGTAATAGTTACCGGCAAAGTAACGTTTACATTCATCTTCTGTATGGCTTGCGTTCTTACAGGCTTGGAGAGAGTTATACCTAGTATCGTCAGCGGTAGTATTAGAAGTGTAATAGTAAGTATCACCGCCTTCGACTGAGTATGGCGTGGTGTAGTTATTGGTTGGCCAAGCTGGAGAAACAGTAGGATTATTAGTATTATTTGGATATGCAATACTAGTATTTGCAGTAATAGCGGTAGATACTGGATTCCAAGTATAAACTCCATCTGATACATTATAGTCTGAGTAGATGCCGCTACTGGCATAAACATTGGGGTCTATACTGATGTCTGTGTTATTTGAGTTAAGTGGGGCAGTATTGGTACCACCTATATCTAAGTCTAGATTACTTGTCATCCAACACTTACCATCATCTAGTTTAGCTACCCAGTAAAGGTTGTTATCTCTAATGTCTACTAACTGTGTAGCAGTGCTTGCGCCAGCGCCACTTACAAAGCTACATATTTGAGAGTCCATATCTTGCATAGAGTAATAGTAATTACCGCCACTATCCCGATATGCTCTTTGCTTTCCAGCCGCAGTAAAGGCAACCTCCAAATCTGGGATAGTAGTATGCGATGAATTATCTGGATGTACCATTACATATTTTACTTTACCATTATAGGTACCGGCTGGTTGATAGGAATTAGCATAAATCTGATAGGTAGTATTGAGATATGATCCAGAAGCATCGCTATCCGTTATCATACTAGTACCAGAAGTTCTTTTAGCTACTTGAGTATAGACATTCGGTATAGTACTATAGTTATCAAAACCGTTTACTATGGTAGGTGGAGTAGTAGGTACTGATCCTCCTGTAGTTGGATCTATACCAGTACCTACTCCCGCTGTTAGTTTCATAGCCCAGGAGGAAGGATTAGATTGTATTGTATCATCATATACTCCAGTATGAATATTATAGCTTTCATTTATAGTATTAATTAAGTCTGTATTACCATCTATATCTCCACTACTACCTACTGCATAGATACTATAGCCATTATTATCATTACAAAAGGCACTGAGTTTAGTATTACCTACATTATTATCCATTTGACCACCATGTAGACTAGTT
>JAFOJO010000001.1 GCA_017421325.1 Candidatus Saccharimonadota bacterium | reverse complement strand
TATTACGTCTAATTACTATATTTATGGCAATTCAGTTAAACCATCTGCTTGGCCAACCAATAACTACACCACGCCATACTCGGCCGAAGGCGGTGATACATATTACTACACATCTAATACCACCAGCAATGATACAAGATACGATTCACTGCAAGATTGTAAGAACGCTAGCCATACAGAAGATGAATGTAAACACTACTTTGCCGGTAACTATTACAACTGGTCCGCCGCTATAGCGTCTAATAATTCTACTAATATAGGTAGTACTGCTGAAGAAATCGCTTCTAACTCTATTTGTCCTAAAGGATGGAGGCTCCCCAATGCTTCACAAACAGATAACGTATATAATGAGTTTGGCAGAATGCTATATCAAGCTGAAATAACCGCTAAAGTATCTGCCGGTAACGATTCTGTAGGCTACACGACGGGTGGCTTCAACAAATTACGCTCTAATCCATACTACTTTGTGCGGTCTGGCGATATCTATGGCGGTACCCTGAGCAATCCCGGCGTCAACGGCTACTACTGGTCTAGTACGGTTAGCAGTAGTACCAGCGCTTACCCCCTGTACTTCAATGGTACTGATATCTACCCAGCCCGTAACGGCAACAGGTGCAGCGGGAGGTCTGTACGCTGTGTTGCTCGCTAAGCCGAAATTTTTGGCTGGTGGTCACCTAGGTTTGAAGCTCTAACTAAACAAGCCAGACTATTCCCTAGTTTTATCCAGCGACATAAAGCGGAGTAGCTCTGGGTGGAAGTAAAGCTCGATCTTTCCTACTGCGCCATGGCGGTGTTTGGCCACTAAGAGCTCAGTGATATGGGTCTCTTCGTAATTATCATCATTTTGCTTGTAATAATCTGGCCGGTGCAGGAACATCACAAGGTCGGCGTCCTGCTCGATGGAGCCGGATTCACGAAGGTCAGAAAGTACTGGCCGCGGGTCATCCCGCCCGGTCACGTTACGTGATAGCTGCGCTAAGGCAATCACCGGTATTTCTAGCTCGCGTGCCAATATCTTTAATCCACGCGAAATTTCCGTTACTTCCTGCACGCGGTTACCTTTGTAGCGGTCCGAACCCTGGATCAGCTGCAGGTAGTCCACTATTACTATACCGATATCGTGGTCGTGCATCGCCCGGCGGGCTTTATTGCGCAGTTCTACTATGGTCATCGAGCTAGTATCGTCTATATAAATCGGGATTTCGTCCATTTCGCCCAGCGCATCACCAATCCGTGAAAATTCTTCGTCGGATAAATTACCCGTACGCATCTTCCAGTTGTCTACGCCCGATACATCCGAAATCATCCGGTCGATAATCTCATTGGCCGCCATTTCCATCGAGAAAAACAGCACGCCTTTTTTATTAATACTGGCAATATTATAAGCTAAATTCTGCGCAAAAGTAGTCTTACCCATTGCCGGGCGCGCACCAATAATTACTAGGTCACCCTTTTGAAAGCCAGCAGTTTTTTTATCTAGGTCGCGAAAGCCAGTTTTTAGCCCACGGAGCGCCCCCTTATTTTTGTGCAGCTCCTCAATCCTATCAAACGCGTCGGCTAGGAGCTCTTCCATCGGCACATAGTCGCTTTTTACGATTTTATCGGAAACCTCAAACAGTTGCCGCTCGGCTTCACCAATTAAACTATCTGCTACTGCATCGTCTTCATAGGCTTTGTTGGCAATTTCAGTACCAGCTTTGATCAGGCGCCGGCGTACCGAAGCTTTTTCGATGATATCGGCATAGGCCTTGGCGTGCGATGCTGCTGGTACAAAGTTCGAAAGTTCTGTGAGATACGGCGCCCCACCAATTTCTTTTAACTTCTTTTTCGTTTTTAATTCTGAAGTAAGCGTAAGCAAATCCACCGGCTGGTGACGGTCGTATAAATCTAGCATTGCCTGAAAAATATCTTGGTGACGCTGCTCATAAAAATCTCGCGGACGCAAAATCGTCAAAATCTCTGGCAACGTATCGTTGGAAATCATCAAAGCGCCGAGCAAAGATTTCTCAGCTACAACATCCTGTGGTGGCACGCGGCCGCCTTTACTCCCCGAATGGGTTTCCTCCTCCATCATTTTGTACCTCTCCACCCATTATATCAGAAATCTTACTCAAGATTTCGTCTTTCTCGGCGTTACTGGGCTTTTCGCCGGCTTCATGAATTTCAATTTTTATCCCCCCAGCCGCTTCGGCTAGTAATCTTTTATTATTATCGCGCGAGAGAATAGTTTTGACGATTTTCTTCTCCGGGTAAATATGTAGAACCTCCCCCACCATCTCGTGTGCAGTCTTCATTAGCTGTGAATACACCGCGTCATTCATCGACTGTACCTTCTCGGCGAACGAACTCCAGTCGAAAGTTAGATTTGTGTTAGCATCTGAGCTGTATATTGAGGGGGTGACATCAGTATCCTGGCGAAGGGGAGCCCCGTCAGATTTATTAGCCTTGGGGGTATACTCTGACACTGGGTTGTCAGGGAATTGCGGACCCACTTTTCGGGAGCTTCCGACCGAGGTGTGAGGGGCGCTTCGCCCGTAACGACGGGCCGAAGCGACCCCGTCTCCCGAAAAGTCGGGTTCCAATTGCCTAGACCCAATAGCTAATGCTACAAGTAATTTCGCTTCCGGAAATGGCGCCTTTACTTCGGGAAGTTTTGCTAGTAGTGGCAAAAGTTCTGGCTTAGGTTCGGCAATAATCTGTGCTATCATTTCTTCGGCCAAGGTTTCCGGCTTCACCCCAGAAGACAACAAATCTTTCAAAAGCGTTGTAATTTTTACAACATTACCATTAATATATTCCGCTAATAATTCTGCAATTTTCTCATCTTCTGGTAAGCCCATCGCTGAGACTACTAATTCTTTAGTGATTTCTTCACTAGACAACGTAGAAATCTGGTCTAGCAAAGATAAACTATCTCTGAAAGACCCCCCGCCCCTACGCACAATAATTTGTAGTGCATCGTCGGCAATCTTTATATCCTCCGCATCGGCAATCTTACGTAGATGCGCCAGCATCGTGGCGGCATCGGCCAATTTAAACGTATAAGTCTGCGCACGCGAAGTAATAGTCACCGGTACTTTGTAAGCATCGGTAGTGGCCATTATAAATATTACGTGCGTCGGCGGCTCCTCCAGCGTCTTAAGTAGCGCATTGAACGCCTCTTTAGTGAGCATATGCACTTCATCTATGATATATATCTTATACTTCCCGCTAGTTGGCGCTATAGCCGCCTTTTCGCGCAGTTCCCTAATATTGTCAATTCCGCGATTACTTGCGCCATCTATTTCTACAATATCCACATAATCATCTTCCAGCTCATATTTGAACCCGTTTACTTCGTGCGCAAAAATCCGCGCCACCGAAGTTTTACCCGTCCCCCTCGGCCCAATAAAAAGATACGCATGCGAAACCTTGCCCTGTTTCAAGGAATTTCCCAAAACCTTAGTTACCTGTTCTTGCCCGACTACCTCACTCAACTTGCATGGGCGGTATTTCCGATATAATGCCTTCATATATATTTATTATACCCCAGTAAAGTCGTAATTTGTAGAAAAAATTCTTAAATAAAATCTCCTAGGTTGGCATTTTCTCCAATTTCAAATTGCAGAGCAATTTGTTGAAAACAAAAAATGTTTTGGGATTGACTTCCAAAACATTTTTAGAGCTTGTTTCTTTGCTAAACTTTCTTTTACGAAAGAAAGTTTAAGCCTACAGTGCGGCTTCAACGGCGGCCCATGTCGCCTCTTCATTGGTGGCCGGTATCACTACCGATACTTGCGACCCTTCACGCAAATGAAAATAGGTTACCGAAGCATACAGTATCTGATATTCCTTCCCAGCAACTTCCACAAAATATTTATCATCGTGGCGAATTAGTGTACCAATCACGGTTTTACGTTCTACTGGGCCGATTTGCTTATATAGGAATCTGCCGTCTTCTGTGATGGTTAGTTTCATAATATCGCCCTCTACCAACTTAGATTTAGAAGCATAGTTGGCTGGCACTGGATAATTTTTGCCGTCTGGGCCAATCATAATTTGCCCATCAAAAATCCCCTCAATAATTTTACCCTCCGGGCCAGATACTACAGTCTCCCTTGGCGCAGAAATCGTTTCCCCATCGCCCAAAATAGAGACCAATAATTCTTTTGCGGCCGACAAATTAGTCTCCGCTTCGCTTAGTAAACTTCGCAGTCTTTTTATTTGTTTTTCTGGTATTTCAGACATCACCTCGCATCCTGTCTATATATAGTATTAATATTATATTATACCGCCTAGCCTATAAAGTCAAGTTTTTCCTGCAAAAGTTTTCCACCTAAAAAACACCGGTCACACACAAAATGTTGTAATTTTTACATTTATTCACTAGCTTTATAAAGTCCGGTATGACGCCCACCGTCGTAAATCATCGTCGGGATACCTTTTACGCGTAGCTGATTCTCTACAATTTCGCGATTTTCATTCATTTTATCAGTTATTTCTGGATACATCACAATTTTACGTACTTCCGCCAAGCCATCTTCATTAAACCCGGCCTCCATAATCCACTGCTCTAACTTTGCCGCCGCCTCTTCATGCGTGTAATCCTCGTTGAACTTAGTTTGGTAAGAAATCCCTTCGCTATTTTTTTCGGTAAAGATGTGATCAAGAATTTCCACCGCCATACCAACCCTTAGCTGCTCTACTGCAAACATATATCGCACAATTATTTCTGAATTCTTAAACTTATAGTTATTATCGGCATCCTGAATAGCAAATGGTACTAGGCGCACATTATAATTATCAAAGAATCCGCTCGCTTTTTGGTTGCGATAAGATATCATGCACACGGAGCATCCCGGGTCAAAGATGTCTACTGCTACTGGTTTGCTGTCTGCGTTATCATTAATAGTTACATAATTAAAATCATAATCATCAGCATTGTAAGTGCGGAATTTATCTGGAATAGCCTCAAATATTTCACCCCATTCGGTAAACCACCGTCCCGTAGCTTCCAAAGGATTACTTGGTTCGCTTTCGTCTATTGAGCACACTTCCGCACCCAGCGAACAGGCCGAAGGCTTCGTCACGTTGCATGAACCCAGCGCCCACAGCGCCAGCAAAGATTTAATGGCCGTGAGTATCGCCCACACCGCTATAATCACTATTAGCACCGAAATTATTTCAATAATTACCGACAGCGGCTTTACCCACTTCGGATGCTTCACGATCACCCGGCTTAGCAACGTATTTTTTACATCTTCCTTAAACCCAGTTTCGCACTTTTGTAAGCGCACTTTTTTCCAGAGGCATCCCCAGGCTTTTTTAAACATCTTCCAGTAAGCTTTGCCCACCTTTGGTTTAAAAATTGATATCACGGCGACAAATACCCCAATCAGCGCCAAAATAATAAAAGCAGCTATACACACCATAATATATTTATTCTAGCACTAATAAATTATTTTTTCCATTACCTTTTTGATTTTTGCTATATCTTCTGGACGATTATGCAACCCTAGCGAAAATCTAATCAGTGGCGGCAGTCCTAACACGTGATCTAGGTAATAATGCACGCAAAAATACCCTGTGCGCACCATGATATTTTCACGACTCAGCGCATTGCCGAGTAGATGTGAATCAAAACCTTCCACGTAAAAACTAATCGTAGTAGTAGCCTCGTTATTTATTAAATGTACTTTTTCTGACCCCCGCAAAAAATCATACAATTCCTTTGTGTTATTCTCTAAATTCTGCCAAGCTTTTTTCGGTAGCTTATTCAGCCACTTGATCGCCGCGCCTAATCCCACTATTTCGCCCCAGGCCTGCAATCCCGCTTCAAATCTAGTATATCGATGCTCTTTATTCTCGGCAGATAGTATATAACTATCTTTTTCGACGTCGTCTACCATTCCGCCACCAATAAATCCGTCCACTAATTTGCCTTCCAAATCATCGCGCCATACTATTACGCCAAGAGATGGTGCATACATTTTGTGCGCCGAAAAACATATCGCATCGGCCTCTACCCCGCGCACGATATCTGCCGAATGCGCCATCGCCTGTGCCGCATCGATCATAATAATCCCGCCCGCTTTATGTACGGCCTTTACAACTTCTTTGATATTCTCCAACTTTCGTCCGTCAAAATTGCTCGCGCAGTTCACCACTACTACGGCTTTGTTGAAATCATAGTTTGCCGAATTAATCGAGCCATCCTCTTCGCGCGTCATCACTTCACGCGGTAGGCCAGTTTTTTCACTAAATGCCATTGTAGCCAGAAATGGCGAGTTGTGCTCAATGTCGCTCGTCATTACTTTTTTAAAATGATGCACTTCTAGCTGGTTTAAAATCAAATTTATGCCATAGGTAGTATTCAGGGTAAAAGATACGGTATATTTCCGTGCCGAAAGCTTCAAAAACTTTAGTACTAATTCCCGCGTTTCCTCTACTTTTTCGTCAGTTTTTACGCCCCACTTATACTTCACCCGCTCGCCACAGGAATTATGCTCGGTATAATATTTGTTTATTGCGTCAATCACTGGTCGCGGGCGCAAACTCTGACACGCTCCATCTAGATATACTTCCCCTTCACCCAAATAATCAAAATCATTCATACTCCTATTATATAACACCCATAAGTGGAAGTAAGCTTGACTTTTTAAAAGAAGTGTGCTATAATAAAGATAGACCTTGAGAAAGGTTAAATTAGGGGTGTTAATCACCCTGTTCTTTAAGGAGGTGTGAATATGAATAAAAAAGAAACGATTCTATGGCTATTTTTTGGCACGGTGCTTGGTATGACGTTCATTGCTAATTTGAATAGTGCCTGCACAAATATAGACATAGCCATCAAATTCTGGCCGTATGTTTTAATGATGGCTTCTAATCTTTTGACGTTAGTTGCAGGCTGCGTAGCTATTTATCGTAAAAAAAGAGCCTTTTGTATTTTTATAGCTTTAGCTGTAGCTCTATATGTCGTAGTATTTACTATGAACTTTACAAAACTCCTGATTTAAAACCGCCCCCCGGCGGTTTTTCCCAACCAAAGAAAATATCCCCCGCATATAGCAGGGGATAAAGATTAATGTGCGGATTATTTAGTAAATTGTTTATTATTAGGTTTTCTTGGGTCGTATATTGCCATTTCTAATTTTGCAATAGGTAACGGCATAAATGTGCTGTTTTATCCTCCTCCCGAGATAAGTCCTATCATTATGACGGCTACTACTATAATAATCACAATTACGAGCATTCTACTCACCACCTTATTTAAAGTATGACAAAATAGCCTGTTCCTGTATTATGTCATAAAACATCAGATATTGCATTTTTCGGCAATCTGTGCTATAATGAGACTAGTTGCCAAAGACAGTGGCGACACTATTACTAGTGTTTAATCATGCCACCGAGGAAAATTTCTTATAAATTTATTTGGTGACGCTATTTAACAATTAGCTAACTATTTTATTAACAATAACCAAAGGAACTTTTTATGGCAATTTCAAAAGATAAAAAGACTACATTGGTTGCTGATCTTACCGAGCTTCTTTCCAATTCTAAAATGGTGGTCTACGCCAAGTACGAAGGCCTCACCGTAGCAGAATTACAAGAGCTTCGCAAAATGGCCCGTGAAGCAGATGTTAAAATCAAAGTTGTAAAGAACCGTTTGGTCAAGGTTGCGATGAAGGAAATCGCTGCCTACAAAGACACCGACGCTTCTGGCCTGACTGGCCAATTGCTTTATGCTCTAGGCACCGACGAAGATTTCGACGCGGCTAAAGTTCTTACGAAATTCGCGAAAACTCACGCCAAGATGGAACTTCTAGGTGGCTTCAATGGCGAAGGCGCTGCTCTTTCCAAGGAAGAAGTCACGACGCTCGGATCCCTACCTACCAAGAACGAGCTTATCGCTCAGGTGGTGGATACACTTTTGTCTGGTATCAACGGTGTAGTTTCTGCGCTTGAAAACAAACCAGAAACCGTAGAAGCCAAACCAGCCGAAGAAAAAGCTGAAGAGCCTGCTAAAGAAGAAGTTAAGGCTGAAGAGAAACCAGCTGAAGAAGAAAAAGCAACTAACTAATAAATTAATAATCAATTTTGAAAATCAGGACATGCGCCTGTCTTCAAAATCATAATCAAAGGGAAACTTGGGAAGGGGAATGTGTCCCCTTCCCAGACCTGAAAGGATAAATTATGGCTACTGATATCAAAAAGTTGGCCGAAGAGCTCGTCAATATGACCGTGCTTGAGGTTAACGAACTCAAAACCCTATTAAAAGACGAATATGGCATCGAGCCCGTAGCGGCTGTGGCTGTTGCAGCTGGTGGTGCTGGTGACGCTGGCGCAGACGAAGGCAAGTCCGAATACGACGTTGTCTTGAAAGACGCTGGTGCACAAAAGATTGCAGTCATCAAGGCTGTAAAGGAGGCTACTGGGCTTGGTCTTGGCGAAGCTAAGGCTATCGTTGATGGTGCTCCTGCTACCGTCAAGGAAAAAGTTGCTAAGGCGGACGCCGAAGCTATGAAGAAAGCTCTTGAAGAAGCTGGTGCTACTGTAGAACTCGCTTAGTTTACGAATTCGAAAAAAAGCAAAAGTTAGCTAATTGTATCTATCAAAAATCACCCTCTCGAAGGGTGATTTTTGCTGATAATCAATCAATTCGTTTGGTAGTAAGAAACTGGAATACAGAGCCGAGCACAGATAGTCCACCTAAAATCGGGAAATAATGTATTTCTTCGTTAATGTCCGGAAATAGCGCCAATATCGCTAAAGTAATAGCATAAGACCCCGCTACCGCCGTAGCTACGATTGTGGCTGGCTTCATTAGCATTACTGCGGCGCCAGCTGCTAACACGCCTACTACCCCACCTATTGCTAAAGTTTGCATTTCGGTGCCAAAATATCGCACCGTAATTACCATTATCAGGGCAAAACAAATCCCGCCTACACATAATTTCTCGATCGAGAATCCCATCAGGGCCAGGAGTAACCCACCAGCAATCGGCAAAAGTATTTGATATAAATTGTTTCCAGCGACATCTGGTACCAAATTATTGATAGTCGGCATCAAAAAAGTCATTAAATTATAGCCCAAAATAAACCAAATCAAGAAAAACGCCACTTTTTTAATGCGGTAGCCAAAAAACATCAGCGCCAGCCCCACCGCTGCCATAATGATCATTTCTGGTGTCCCCAAATTGCTAAAGTCGAAATTCATAAAGTAATTATAGCACACGAAAGTTCTATTATTGCATAATTCATCAATATCGAGGAACATAAAGGCAAAATCTGCCTTTAGGCAGATTCTTGCCGCCGAAGGGGCGAAGTGATGTGATAAAATTTATTATCACATCACGAAGCTTCCGAGATATAATGAATTATGCAACGGCACTTGTGCTAGTTATATAGATTCTCTATTGCAATTGATGGCCCCATCGTAGTAGTGATAAATACCGACTTTACATAGGTACCTTTGAGGGATGCTGGCTTCTGCGCCTTCAAAGAATCAAAGAACGCATTGGCGTTTTCCATCAATTTATCTACGCCAAACGAAACTTTACCTACACCAATATGTACGATAGATTGCTTGTCTACACGGTATTCTACCTTACCGGCTTTAGCTTCTTTCACGGCTTTTTCTACATCCATAGTTACGGTGCCGGCCTTTGGATTTGGCATCAAACCTTTAGGGCCAAGTAGCCTTGCGAATTTACCAAGCTTCGGCATATATTGTGGGGTAGAAATTAGTACATCAAAGTCAATCGTACCTTTTTCTAGTTGCTTCAAGAATTCTTCATCCTCGGCAATGTCAGCCCCAGCAGCTTTTGCGGCTTTGCAAATATCGGCTGGTGCAAATACAGCTACGCGTACGGTTTTACCATTACCATTTGGCAGCACCATGGTGGTGCGAATATTTTGATCGGCTTGGCGCGGGTCTACGCCCAGGCGAGCGTGGATTTCTACGCTAGCATCAAATTCCACCGGGCTAGTTTTGATCGCTAATTCGATCGCATCTTTCAGGGCGTAATTCTTACCCTTTTCAATCAACTTTGCAGCTTCTTGGTATTTCTTGCCACGGCGTTCAATTTTCGGGCGAGTTACCGGTGCGGCACCTTTTGGCTTTTCTGCTGCATCGGCGGCAGCACGCTCAGCCTTGCGAGCTTGGCGCTCTTCTTCAGCCTTTACTTCTTCAATGTGTTTTTTAGATTTTTTACCAGACTTTGCAAATTTTTCTGGCTCGGCTGTTTCTGCAACTTCCTCCACAATTTCTTCTGTGGTTTCTAAGTTTTTGACCTCTTCTTCGGCCATAATTCCCTTTCTGTGGTACTAGCGGATCCTCTCCTCCCACGGTTAAATTAATTCCCTATATTATACCAAATTTCATTATTTTTTGCAAGCAAAAAGGTCGCTTTCGCGACCTTCAGAAAACAAAACTTGCAATTACCTCGACGCAGGCCTTAGCGGCATCGGCGAAGTTTCGTAAAAAGACTTCCCAGCTTTCATCTGCGCCACTAGAAATAGCCTTGACCAGGCTGCAAGGTATATGATTACGGTTACAGGTGATCACGACGCCAGCTGATTCCATGTCGCAGATATCTGCACTAAACTTTTCTCTTATTTTACGTTTGGATATGCCAGGATCTAAAAACTTGTCCGCAGAAGCGCAAACGAATTCTGGTAGGTCGATCAAGCCTTCTCGCGGCAAAGCATCTTCCGTTGATGAGATAAAAAGATCTTCCTGGCCAGGATATTTTCCTATCGGATACCCTATGGTAGATAAGTCAAAGCCGTAGTGTACAACTTTTTTGACGATGCCAACCCTTTGCATGAAATTATCTTCGTGTAGTCCGCCTACTGCTCCGTAGTTAATTATGCGGTCAATCACATAGGTGCCTATTAAATATTGCGTAGCGGCAGCTGCGGCAATTTCGCCATAACCACTACACAAAAGATGGATTCTGCAATTCCCTACCTTGAGCCACGTAAATATCTCGTAGCCAGGGATGCGACCATGGATGTAGTCTGGCTCATCGAACATATTCAAGAAAGCCCTTTTCTCTTCTTCGGTCGCCACGATTATGCCGATCGAACCATAAAGTTTTGAGTGTTTTTTCATAGCTATTCCCCCAATAGCAAATTTTTTAATGTACGTGCTCCCACGCACTAATATTTTAACATAAAAGTACAGAAAGTCAACAAAAACCCACCTCTATCGTAAAAGGTGGATTTTTAAAACAAATTAGTCAACAACTTCTACGCCCATCGAGCGAGCCGTGCCGGCCACAATCTTGATTGCGCCTTCGATGTCTACAGCATTTAGCTGATCCATCTTTTTCTCGGCAATTTCTTGAAGCTGAGCTTTGGTAATTTTGCCAACCTTGTCTACATTTGGCTTACCAGAACCTTTTTCAATCTTAATCGCCTCGCGGATCAAGTCGTCTACTGGCTGACCAAGCGATTTCCAATCAAACGTGCGATCTTCAAATACACGGATGTGAACAATTACGTTCTTACCCATCAAATCCTTAGTCTTTTCATTGAATGGGTTGATGAAATCCATCATATTTAGTCCCCACTGGCCCAGTGTAGAGCCTACCGGAGGCCCCGCCGTCGCGCGCCCTGCTGGGATACGTAGTTTCAAATTGCCGATAACTTTTTTCTCTGCCATCGCTAAATCCTCTTTAAAGTTTATAATTTAGAAGCAATATGTAACAAACCTAATTATATCACAAAAACTAGATTAATTCAATTGTTTTACTTGAAGCGCATCTAGTTCCACGGGTGTTTCGCGCCCAAACATCGAGACCATCACCTTTAGCTTACCCTTAGCAGCGTCAATTTCGGAAATCGAGCCATCAAAGCCCTTGAACGGACCATCGGTAATAGATACCACTTCGCCCACTTCGTATTTCACCGAGAACTTCGGGTCTTCCACGCCCATCCGTTTCTTAATCTTGGTAATTTCCTTCTCGGAAACTGGAGTTGGCTGCGTGCCGGTACCAATAAACCCAGTCACGCCAGGGGTATTGCGGATAATATACCAAGTTTCATCCGATAGTTTCATATCTACTAGTACGTAACCCTGCAAAATCTTGCGGTCCACTATTTTGCGCTTACCGTTTTTAATCTCAATTTGCTTTTCTTTCGGCACAATCGCCTCAAAAATCTTATTCGCCATTTCTACGGTGTTGGTGCGCTGGTTGATCGAGTCCGCCACCTTATCTTCATACCCAGAGTAGGTCGAGATTGCGTACCACGCCCGGGTGTCATCATATCTGTTTACTGCCACAATAATTCCTTTCTATTTAGCTAAAATTAAATTAAATAACCAAGTAAAGAACAAATCTAGAAGCGAAATAAAAATCACAAAAATCGCTGTATAAATCAGTACCGCTAGTACCATTTTCCAGGTTGCCTTGCGATTTGGCCAGCGTACTTGGCGTAATTCCCGCCAAGAATCCCGGATGTACCGCCCCAAATATACAAATGGGCGAATCAAAATAAACGGTTTTTTCTCGGTATTTTTATCTGCTGCTACCTTTTTCTCAGCAGCTTTTTGATCTTTCCTTTTGGCTTTTTCGGATTTTTTGTCTTTGACAACAACTTTTTTGCGAGTAATTGCCGGCTCGTCCGTCTCCTCTTTTTTACGAGGGCCGTCACTCGCCTTAATTCGCGTGATTTTAGCCATCTTACTCCTTCTTAATATTTATCGTGGTATCAAAAAAGTCTGATACCAGACTTGTCAACATTTTACCTCGTCGGCAATGAATTGTCAACGGGTAAAATGTTGTCTGTCGAGCGTTACCTCGGAAAAGAAAATGAATTTCCTTTTCACTCGCTCCTTACGGCAGGCAATAGGATTAACAATATTATCTCAATCAAACAAAAAGCCCCGACTGGCTGCCGGGAACTTTTAAGGGAGGGCTAGAGTGATCTGAGCATTCTTATGGATTCACGGAACATAGGTTCCATTTGCGGGTTTAATCCCTTTTCAACAAGAGTCTCGAACATCTCGATTCGTTTTGCTATATAAGCTTTTCTTTCCGACTTCGGCATATTCTGGACAATCATTGTATCAATTGACCCACAGCGTTTATTTCGATCAGCTACTTCCGGAGCCAAGTGTTTATATGTGCCGCAACAGATGCATTCATGAATGGCTGCATACATGACATATGCTTCGTCCGCATGTTCGTCGACGGTAATTGTGTTTGTGGCTGGATTATACATAACGAGACTGTTTGGTATTTGCTCTTCTGATGCGTCGGAAAAATAGCTAGCTACCATTTTTCGGAGATTTTCTCTCCTAAGATTAAAAGTAAAATAATGTCCATTAAAAACTACCTTCATGACTTCCTCCAAATATAATACATACGATGGTGTGTTGATGATTTAATCTATATAAACCCCAGAGCTATACCCAAGGGAAAAACAAAAATAAAACTTATCCTCATCCTTTCTTAATTTTTTAATTTACTTGTCATAAAAACACCAATAGGTCCAATACCTACATACCCTAATTATAGCACAAACGGAATAAAAAGTCAATACTAAAACCATTTTTTAACCCATTACACAACTACGACGTCTCTATAGAATTATTATTTTGGAAATAGATAGTCAAGATAATCTTTCAACATTCTTGCGCCAGAAATTACCGGTAGATAGGCTTTGAGTTGCTGCTGCAAGATATATTCCAGGTCAAAATCATTCTCGCTGGCCGCCATCGCCTCTTCCATTCGCTGATATAACATATCCAGCTCTTCTTCCTCGCTAGAGCCAGATACATTCAGATACGAGCTAGCCGACGCATCTGCCACGCCACCATCATGGGTGGAAATCAGAAAATTCAAATTGGCTACATCTTTCATCCATGACGTACCGCAAGCTTCTAGTCCTACTATCGGCACATTAATTGCCGCGTTAGACCCTACCGATAACCCATAGGCCAATTTTTCGTCATAATCTGGCAGATAGTGTACGTGGTCGCGTAGATATTCATCCGCCGCCACCGTTTCCAATAATTTCCGTAGTTTTCCGCTCATTACCTTATCGCCCGCATGCACCCGCCCTGCAATAATATAATGCGCACCACGTTCCTCTAGGATATTACGTAGCCGCACTGGGTCGCGAAAAGGTAGCTCTGGTCGCTTGTAATCCACGAACCTTCGCTTAAAATCAAAGATAAAATCATCGTCCGTAAAATGCAAAATCCTACCATTGTGATCTGGCCGGCCTTTTAAGACTTCATTTAGCACTTTACGTCCGGTCTTCTTGAGATCGCGAATTTCGCCACCGCTCAGATTCCCTAATTTTTCCACATAGTTTGTCGTGGGTGCATTAAACTCATCTAAAATACCAAAACTGTGGTAAAACTCCATAATCTCCGGCAATACCCAAGTATTCATATCGATACCATTAGTTACCGCTTTAAATTTCACCTTATTGCCAGCAATGTCGTGGTAATTTGCCACTCGCGCATGTAGCTTTGACACGCCACTTCTCAGCTCTGCAATTTCTATAGTTACAGAAGACAATTTAATCCGTCCGCCGTCAAACTTATCCGCTATCCATTTTTTTACTGCCGTAGATTTCAGATTCGGGAATACGTATTTCTCAAATTGCTCATACGAAAACTCTGCTTCCGCCGCCTGTACTAAAGTATGGTTAGTGTACAGTGTGTGTTTGCGTGTATAAACCACTGCTTCGTAGAAATCCATCCCGTTGCGCACTAGCTCGTCTAGCCGCGCCAATGCAGCAAAAAACGTTGCTACTTCGTTTAGCTGCATAATCGCGGGCTTCAACCCTAATAATTTTAGCGCTGCATATCCACCAAACCCTAACGCCACTTCCTGATACAGCCTGTGGTCCGACCCGCTCATTCCAGAATAAAGTTCACCAAAATTCGGTTCTGTTATTGCAATAATTCGCGTATTTTTAAACTTCTTTTCAATTACATCTAGCTTGCACAAGTTATCGCAACATTTCACGTTTACTGTATCAATAAATTTAAAACCAAAATCTTTATAATTTACCGGCACGTGTTCGTCTCGCACCATGCCATTTTCTACCACTTGGTGCGTCTCATATGGATAAAACGGCGTAATTAGCGCAAACGGTATATTCATTTTTTCGGCTACCCGGCGAGTGTCGGCTGCTAGCACTCCTAAGCCACCACCACCCCTGATGCCATTTTTTTGGTCGTATAGTTCAATCGTCCAGTAAGTATAGGGTCGTTCCGGCGAAATTGCCTTAGTTAGATGATTCCTTTCCACCGCCTCATAAAAAAGCTCTACATCTTCAATATTTTCTAGTGGATGATAAAAATACTGCCCATCTTCGTCGCTCATGCTTATAATTATATCACATTAATACCAAAATTCTTTTGGTAGTTTATCGGCAATGCGTTTGTGGAAATCCCAATCAAAACCGTCCAGTCGCTCTGGATTTTTAGTTTTAAAGTATTTCTTGCGAATTTCTTCAGCAGTCATAACATCACCTGGTATTAAACGATATTTTTTGCGAAAATTTAACCCACGCTTGTAACCTTTAGGTGGCAATACGGCCATCGGCAGGAAATCGCATTTAATTTCTGGGTCAGAATACAATTTTAGCGCCAACATTGACATCGTCGGGATAATCGGCTCTTCTTTTTCGTAAACGTCTTCATTTTTAAACACGGTAGCTTGACGTGTCGCACTTGGTGCTACGAAAATCACCCCACCATTTTTCATTGCATCGTGTGAAAGATTCGTATAAATATTGCGAAAATCATGTTTCAGTCTATTTCCGGCTTCATATAGCTTAGTGCCTTCTTCCAGCCCCATTTTTTTCCAGGTAGCCGGCGTAATCGTAGGCGTAATGATTATCCCTAGTCGTTTAATTCTATCAAAATTTGGCGCGAGAGCCTCATACCACGGCAAATTGACCGGAAAATACATCGGTTTATCACCCATAATGTCGATTTTCATTGCTAAAATTCGCGCGATTTCGCCAAGTGAAGGATGGTTGAAGCCAATCACTAGCCCATTTTCGCTATCTTTTGGCATTCCCTTGTAATCGCCAGGTGTAATTTTAGACAGGATTTTTACCAATTTTTTGCGTGCTGCTTTACTGTGTTTGGCCGTATCGTGCTTTGGCCCAGTAGTGCCAAAAACATAATTAATTGCCGTATTGCAGGCTTTGCCTACTGGTACCATTTCCTTGCGTAAATCTTCTGCGCCAAGCGAGGCTAACAAAGAATAATTTTCATGCTGGATTTTGTCGATAATTTCTGTTGCCGGTAATTCCGCTAACTCCTTTTTTGTGAAAATCTTTTTCTTTTTCGCCATAATAGAATTATTATAGCATTTTTTAAGAATTTATGGTAAAATATAAAAAGCTTGGGGATTCGCCAAGTGGTAAGGCAGCGGGTTCTGGTCCCGCCATTCGGGGGTTCGAATCCCTCATCCCCAGCCAAAGAATTCAAGAGAAGAAAAACTAGGAAAAACGAAGTTTTTCCGTAAGACATGGAGAAATAAAAAATTAAGAGCTTGCTCTTATATTTTTTATTTTGAAAATGTCTTAGGAAGCGAAGCTTTCTAGTTTTTCTGGGAATAAATTATTTGTCTCGCTGGGGGTAAGGGATTATTGATTTCCCTCATCCCCAGCCAAACCATAAGCATAATAAAAGCCCTCTGGGGCTCTTATTTTTTTTACGAACAGTTTTTCTTATGCGCTTTGAGTTTCTTCATTGCCCAGTCATAGTGGGAAGATAGACAGCTAACAAAATATGAGCCAAGCACGGAACCACCAACCCAAGGATACATGCTTTTGGTAAATAATTGCTCTTCGCTCAGGCTTTCGGCTAGTTTCATCACGTCTTTATGTGACTTCTCGAACATTTTTCTTGCATCTTCTAGTGAAGTCTTTTGGTGCTTCTTCCAATATTCGACATTCATATCGCCGTAAGTCTTCCAAGTGTATGGTTCTGGCAAAAATGGTGCATTACCACCTTTATTTAAGTTTGTATCGACGAATTCTAGCAACATTCGGTGCCATTCGTATAGATGTACCCAAATATCGCGTAGATTCTTGTCGCGTCCCCAGTGGCGTTCTTTCTTTGATGGATCGCCGGAGAAATCAAACTCAGTGTTCATCTCTTTCTCGTTCATTCCGTCGGCCATTTCGATTAGTTTAGTGTAATATTCTTCACCAGCTTTTAATAAGTCCTGTTTATTGCGTGGTCTTGGCATAAATAAGTCCTTGTTTACTATTTATATTATATCACTGGGCACAACTATCTCTTTGCCTGTATATCTGTACCTCGGAATTCGCACGGCATTAGAATAGGGTAATCTTTTTTAGGTATAACCTTGACCGCAAGGCGGCATTTTTATTTAAGCGTTTTGACCGCTTTCAGTAACTCTGCAGTAGCTCTTCTGTCTGTGTTGTCTTGATATGTTACTTTCTCTTTGGTGACCATTTCAACTACTTTACGGCCAACAAAACCCATTTTTGGAGGGTTAGTACCACCTTCAAAATAATATAACGGAGTATCACCCAGTTTATTGTCTTCCGCCATTTTCTTTAAATCTACTTTGGCTTTTGGCGTATAACCAACGCCAAACACAATCAACTTTTTTGGGCTAAAACTAATAATCTTTTTGTACCCACTAATTACCCCACCAAATATCCACCCGCCATGAATCACGAGATCGTATTTTGCGACATCTTTAGAGGAAACATTTTTTATATCTTTCGTCTCGCAGTTTAGTTCTTCGGCAATCCATTTTGCATACTTTTTCGTAAATCCAGTTTTGCTTTTATAAGTAACTAAAATTTTCATAATATTTAAACTTCAAAATCCTCTGTTTTTAGGTCGCAATAATACCGACCGCTCGTTGCGGTGAATTTTAGCACACAGTAATCCGGATCCGTCACGCCTTTTTTGTAAAACATCGTATCGCCGTGTCTCCAAATCATATCTTTGGTCTTCTGGTCCGTTAAAACTTCCATTTTGCCTTTTAACATAACACCAACGTACTTGATTAGGCCTTTGTGATAAAAATAGATACTGGCTTTTGGATTCTTTTTGTATTGACTTACCCTCATAGATGAAGTGTTAGTAGAAAAGTAAAACTCTTTCAGCCCATTTCGTTTTCTAGGTTTTAGCATTGCCTTAACGTTTGGGTATTCTTGATCGTCAATAGAGCAAATAATGCTAACTTTTTGCTTGTCGATAAATCTTTCAACCTTTTTTAGATCCATATTACTTTAGTCCTTTTACGGTTGTATTCACTATTTCTGCTAACTTTTCTTTATCGTCGACATCTTCCACAAAATACATCGGTTTCGCGCCGTCGTACGGAATCTCTTCGGCCATCTTGTAATGTTCGTTTTCTGGAACAATTTTTACTAACAAACGGTCATCATAAATGCCACCAAATAGGACGTTATTGGAATAGAGCAAGAACTCGCCCATCATTGGCTGACAAGTAATATTCGGCGCTTCTGACAGTTGTTCTAGGATAAAATCGCGATATTCTTTGGTGCTTGCCATATTACGCCTTTCTGACAGGGTGTCTTATTACGGTTTTAAGCTTATTTGCGTCGCATTTTCTAGGATCGCTTAAATAAATCTCATGGTGGTATCTTTTATCTGTTATATCGAGCTCATAGCCGTTATCTTCGGCGAATTTGTGCATTAACTCAACTGTAGCCGGTTCATCATCGTAGTTACCAATATGCATACATTGAACACACAAACCCTCGTCATAGGTTAAAAATTCCACCCTAGAGAAGTCTTGCTTCTTCTTTTTGGTGGCTTCTTCTATTGCCCAGTCAAAATCTGCTTTCGTCACAAAGTCTGGTAAGCGAATAATGGAAATGAAGTTTAACCGCTCTTTGTGGTTATAATCTATACCATCTTTGCCATCTTGCCACCAAAAGCCCTCTAGTGGCGGTACGACATATTCGAAGAACCCATCTATTTTATGATCGCCTTTATAACTCATCTTTATCATATAGGCGACTCCGTAAAGTAACCCAAGCGTATTTTGGTAATCGCCATTTTCTTCATTAGGATTTCCTTTACCTCTAACGGCGATGTAATTCATCTTCGGAACATCAATAACACTCGGTTTGTTCTTCGGTAAATAGTACTCTTTATATTTCTTTTTAAAATCGAAAGCCATAAGTTGTCCTTTATAACAATTATATCATTAGGCGCCAACCATTCTTCAGCATTGAAGATGCTTAGTCTTTGCCGTATATCTTCCTGATAGATTGTTAATGCCTGGTTAATTTTGCTCAGCCAATAAAATAATCTTGGCTGATTGTCAAGATTATTTTATTGAGTAACTAAGACGAGCTAATCGCTAGTTTTCTTATCTTCCTTGAAGCTAGCCTCTGCCGCTTTTGTTATGTATTTAACATTGTTTTTTTGATTACAATCATATCAGTGATATTAATAACCGAATGTACCATAATGACTATGCCACCAAGTACTACGATTGTTAGTGATGATGCAAATGGGTTGAATAGTGCGATAATGCCCAAGCACTATTGACAATAGCCCAGAAATAACACCGTAAAATGGCACATAGACTACATGTGTTGCAAAAGACATAGCTATCAACACAATACCATGAGCTATCGCATAGATGCCTACCATAATCCCAATAGTCTGCAGAGAGATGCCAAGTGCTACGGCTATTATTAAGCCGATAATGAACGCAGCAATAGATGATATTATTATTGATGTAGTTGTTTTTTGAAAAGATCTTTCATTTATGCTTCCTCCTTATACACATTGCATCATGCGCTTGTTTTTTTAGTAAATATTCTTTGCTCGTTCGCAAAAAAATAAAAATCATAGTAAAACCATAAAAACTATTGACAGAATCAGAATAGTATGATATAATGTAAGCATAGCCTGTGAAACAGGTTAAGTCCCTTAATTTCGCTTTTACAGATGGAGTTTTATAACTCACCCTATTCATTAATTGGTGGCGAGCGTGAGTTATAAAACTCAAAAATTTATAAAGAGGTGCTAATTTATGAAAAAAATGAAAAAGCCTACTGTCGTCGTGTTGTCCATTATTCTCGTCTTCGCACTGACTATCGGCGCCCTCGCTGCGGTCTATATTCTGCAGCAGGCAAAAGTCAACATCTTCAGCGGTCATCTCGACTTCAGTCACGGTGGTCAGCCTAGCGATGATGATCAAGCTGATGATCAAGCGGAGCTGGTTGTGAAGCTCGACGGAATCGAAATCGGCCATGAATGCGCCGTGACCGGATACGGAGAGGATGCTATTCCCGTGCTCGCGGACGTCAGGAGTCGCCATGTCGACTGGAATCATTATGTATGGGAAGATAAAGATGGTAACCAGGCGCTCGCCGCGAAAGAATTTGTCCTTACCGCCAAAAACGGCAGCCTCGACAACCTTACCTTTAATATTAATCTCGTAGGCAATGATTCTATTGTCTCGGCGATGAGATTTGGTCTTATTACCGAATACTATGACGATAGTGAATCTAGGATGACATGCCTTATTCAGTCTTTCAGACTGGACGGTACATCTCTGCTGCCGGATATGCTCGGCGATGGCAATATCGCCGAAGATGAAGAGATCAAAGTCTCCGTGGTGGCGTGGGCCGACGCCTACGCCCTGGCCGATCTGGAGAGGTTCGACGATATGGGCTTTGATATCGATATCATCTTCTCTGCCGGCGACGGCCAGTAAAAGCGAAATCCTAAGCGCAGCCCTACCGCTGCGCTTTTCCCTGGTTTAAAATTATTCGCTTCTAAGGGCCTCCACCGGGTCTTTTTTGCTAGCCGAACGCGCCGGTATCAGTCCACCAATCAAAGTCAAAATCACGCTTAAGATTATTAGAAACAATGCCGTCTTTGGGTCGAGCGCCGCATTTAAGGGTATATCACCAGTAAAGTGATGCAGCACTAAATTAATAATCGGTATCAGCAGGTACGAAATAGTAATTCCGAAGATACCAGATAAAAACCCAATAATAAACGTCTCTGCGTTGAAAATAGACGAAATATTATGCTTACTTGCTCCAATCGCACGCAAAATTCCAATCTCTTTCTTCCGCTCGTACACCGAAATATAAGTAATCACCCCAATCATAATAGATGACACCACCAGCGAAATAGATACAAACGCAATCAACACGTAACTCACGGCATCTACTATCGTTTTTACCGACGACATCAGCACCCCAGTAGTATCGGTGTAATCTATCACTTTATCCTCTATATTAAGCGAACGCATCTTCTCGTTATAATCATTCAAAAATTCAATAAAATTAGTTTTTCCGTCAAAACTCCAGAAGTAGAAATCCATTTCGGTAGGGTCGTCTAAATCTTGATAGCCTAGCGTCGATAAATTGGTGGCCAAGGTAGATTTTTTCTTGGTAAACATCGCCGTTACTACACGGGATAATTCTTCTTCCGAGAAGTTCAGCTTAAATGCGCCAATAATCGCGTTTTCGTCTACATTAAATGCGGTCGCAAAACTATTAGAAAGATAAGAAGCCAAATCGCTCACTTTTTGAATTACCTTTTGTCTAATAGAAATTTCCGTTAAAGCAGTTGCGAATTTATCAAAAATACCAATAACTTCGGCAGATTCGCTATAGTTATTTTTTACATTATTAAATGTTTCTATGTTCATATGCGCTATAGGGTTGGCTGGATCTGTCGTGATAGTTGGGTCCACGGCAATATGTACATAATAGGCAAAAAGACCCTTTAATAGCCCACGATACGCCGCGTTTAATCCTGTCAATATTTCGCCGTATACTTCATTAAAACTTCCGCCCATCGATACATATTGATCTAGTACACTTCTTAAATCTTGTTTTGCCATATAATCTTCTACCAGCCCATCTACTTCTGATAACGCAATCGTATCCGGGATCTCGCTAGCTAACCCACTGGCGAATTCATCAAATTTCGCCTTTAATGCTTCGTAGGCGGGAGTAGTATCCGTAGTTATGTCGCTAGAAATTTTTTGTATATATTCTGCCGTTTTCGCACTGATTGCGTTTTGATCAATTTTCACCCCAAAAGCCCGCGAAAGCGCCGTTTCGTCTATGGACACCAAATCGCTAAATTCAAAATTAAAATCATTCTCTTCCTCGCCAAATTTGGTATTAGAAAATATATCTAATTCTGGGTTTGCTAGCTGCTTTTTCACAATCTCTGTTTCGCTAGATTTTTCAATAATATGCGTCACCAAGCTTGGCAAATACGCTACTCCACTACCACTAGATAGCATTTCCGAATTTACTACTGCTACACCGGTAATTTTCAGCTTCTCGGATCCATTATATATATCGCGCATATATTCTTTGTCGCCCGTCATATCCTCATATACATCATACTTGCTATTAAATTTATAAGTTTCCGTAGCCGGCACCAAGCGAAGATCTACACTCATCAAATCTTCATAAGAAATTTCTAGTGGTTCATTATGTATATCCGCACTTTCCCCGCTCATAATTTTAGATACAATTTTGTTTAGCTCATCCGTATCATGAAACCCTAACGAATATGTTAAGAGCTCGGATATCTCGCCCTTGTTACTGAGTATCACCATTAGTTCATTGTAATTTTCTGGATATCGCCCAGCTAGCAGTTCCGTGTCGTTTTCTAAATTCTCCTTTTCAAATTGCTGGAACACCGACGTCATCGAAGAATAGTTACGAAGCAGCGACGATTCGCCTACCAGCGAAGTAAACAAAGTGCTTGGGTTCACTTTTGCTACTGCGCCCGTCGCATCTTCGGTATAGATCAGTGGATCTACATTGTATTCGTATTCTAGCAATCTGATATCATCTTTTACCTCTGCCCTATTTTTTTCCAAATATTCCGCAAAGCTTGGCAAATCATTATTGGACACCGTGCCTAACGTAGAAGTTAAAATTTGATTCTCTTTCAGTTTGCCATTATCTTCCCCACTGCTCGCTCCGCCAGTGAGGCTGAGTAATATTCCAGTCAAATCCGCCGATTCTTTTTGCAATTTCAATGGATAAGACGTTAAGGTATCTTCTTCTATTTTGTCTATATAATTTTGAAACCCAGTAGACACCGCAGAAATCAACGCAATACCAATAATTCCAATGGAGCCAGCCGCCGCCACTAATATAGTACGGGCCTTTTTGGTAAGCAAGTTTTGCAAAGATAGTGACAGTGCTGTCACGAAAGACATCTTCGTCTTCTTTTGCTTCTTGGCGGTCTTTTCTAAATCTAAATCTGTTTTTTCTTTACCATCATACGGGTCTGAATCCGAAGTAATTTCACCATCCTTCAAAGTAATAATTCGTGTAGCGTATTTTTCGGCCAGCTCCGGATTATGCGTCACCATCACTACTAGCTTAGTCTTGGAAATCTCTTTCAAAAGATCCATAATTTGTACGCTAGTCTCGGAATCTAGTGCGCCCGTTGGCTCATCGGCTAGTAAAATGTCTGGATTATTTACTAAGGCGCGTGCTATGGCTACCCTTTGCATTTGTCCGCCAGATAGCTGAGCTGGGCGTTTATCTATATGCTCTTCAAGCCCCACATCTTTTAAGACCTTTTTGGCTCGCCGCACCGCCTCGCGTTTAGAAATACCAGATAATGTAAGTGCCAGTTTTACATTATTTAATACTGTTTGATGCGGAATCAAATTATAACTTTGGAATACAAAACCAATCCTATGATTACGGTATGCGTCCCAATCCTTATCGCGGAATTTCTTGGTAGATTTTTCGTTAATAATCAAATCTCCACCCGTGTAATCATCTAGCCCGCCTACAATATTAAGAAGCGTAGTTTTACCAGAGCCGCTCGGCCCGAGTATTGCTGCAAATTCACTGGTGCGAAAATTAATCTTAATATTTTTTAAGACGGTACGTTTTATCCCACCGGTCTTGTAGACCTTCTTCACACCTCGAATTTCGAGCATATATAATACATATTATAGCACAATTTGTCTTTTCACTAATGTTATATTAGAATATTTTTTCATAAAAATACAAGTCTATTGTTTATGCTTTTAGTATGATACAATAAAAACGCAACAAACTGATAAAAATTTACATTGGCAATTTTTAGTTCTGGATTTTGTCAAGTTTTAAGAATGGCATCGTAAGGAAAGTCGTTCAACTTGACTTAGTTCAAAGCTAATGTAGGTTATCGGTTTGTTGCACCCCTTGCGGTGCCATTTTTGTTAATCCCCATTAATATAGTGGCACCACATGGGGGAGTAGTAATCATATATATAAGTGAGGTAAATAGATGGGCCACAAAGTAAAACAATCATTAGTAAATAGTAGAATAGATTT
>JAFOJO010000027.1 GCA_017421325.1 Candidatus Saccharimonadota bacterium | reverse complement strand
CAGATGCAGAAAATTCTTAATCCGAAGCATGCTACTAGACCTAAGACTGAACCATACCAGTTCCTTTTACGAGGGTTAATTAGATGCTCTGAGTGCGGTTATGCTATTGTAACAGAGAGAAAGTTTAAGGACCTTAAGGATGGCACTACTAGAGAATACCACTATTGCCACTGTAGTGGCAGGAAACGTGGAGTTAAGTGCAAGAACCACGAGATATATATACGTGAAGAAGATTTAATAAAACAGATTAAGGATGAGCTTTGCCGCTATACAATAGATGAAGATTTCTATAAGATAGCGATCGAAGCATTAGCAGAAGAAGATGAGATTGAGGTAGCCAAGCAAGACGAGAAGATAGCCAGCATTAATAAGAGGATAGCGGATAAAACCAATGAGTTAAACAACCTTAGACGAGCAGTATATAAGGGAGTTATTGATGATCACGCTTTCTTTTTGGCTGAGCAAGAGAGTATAAAGAAGGAAATAGATAAACTAGAAGTAGATCGCAACAAGATAAAGATAGCAGCAAATAATTGGCGAGATAAGGCCAATGATATCTTTATGTTTGCTAGATATGCTAAAGAAGACTTTGATAGTGATGATTGGGAAAGAAAAAGAGCAGTTATTAAAAGACTGGGTGCAGATTTGAAACTTTCGGGTCGAACCATCCAGTTTACCCCTGTTAAATACCTCGTTCCTATTGAAAAACAATATCCTGAGCTGAAACGTCAATTAGATTCAGCTCGAACCGCACCTTTACAGAGAAAAAATGACCCCGAAGGGTCGATAATTTCACAATGGTGCACCCGACACGCACCTCATTGCTACGCTAGACCCGCGGGGTCCTGCTCGCATCTGGTGCCATTGAAATTTATCACTCCACATTTTTTCACCTGTCTTTCCCTGAAAAGAACGCCGCCCTGTAAAATATATATTATCACCATTACTTTCCCATGTCAATTAATTGTGAGTCGCATACAATAAAACAATTCTAAAATTAAAAGCCCCGGTTTTATCCGGGGCCTCAGAAAGTGCATAGAAAGGGGATTCAGTCCTCAAGGCACAGCTCGACAATTTTATCGATATGCGCCTGAGTAGAGTTAATGAGCGGGATATCTACGTCATCCTGCTCAAGAATCATCTCGAGCTCAGTGCAGCCCAGCACGATTGCGTCAGGTCGAATATCGCTGTCCGCAGGGAATTGATAAACGAAGTTCATCATAAATTCCTCAGATTCGGCAGTCACAACTCCGTGGCACAGTTCGTCAAAGATAATTCGGTCGATCTCTTCGATTTCTTCAGGATAATTATCTACCGACATCACATTGATACCATGTTGCGCAAGGCGTTTCGCCATGAAATCTTCGGTCATGGTGAATTTAGTTCCGAGGAGGAGTACGCGTTTAGCCCCCACCTCTTTGCACTTTTCAGCGATGCAGTCGCCGATGTGGACTAGCGGTATCTTAACATCGATCAGCCTGGAACCGGGACTAAGCCATTTGTATGGTTCAGCGATATGGTCGGCAACCTTATGCATAGTGTTTGTAGCTATTGCTACATATTTACATCGGTGAGCAACCACAAGATCCCTTGCTTCAACGCTCAGACGACGGCCAATTTCTTGCCAGTAGCCTTTTCCCATCAGCTCATGGTATTCCTCGAAGTTTACACTCCGAAGCACCAAATCTGCTGATGTCAGCCCGTCGGCGCGCTCATTAACCTGGCGGTTGATACGTTCGTAGTAGTGAAGGGTCGATTCATAGCTCATCCCACCAATGATGCCTATACGTTTCATTTTAACCTCCTTAGTCATAGGGCATAGCCGGCGTTACAACCTCGAATATATCGCAGTCCCAATCTGTACCCATAAAGAATTCTTCAATGATATCGACGGCCGCAGAAGCACAACGGAGATTATCCTCGGGATCAGTAGTGTCCTTGTCGCCAGAAACACTAATGTAAATTTCGCAAAAATCGCGCTTTTTTACAACAAGTTCGCCATTTTCGTTAGATATCTCATTGCAGTTAACTTCAGCGCAGAAAGCACCAAGTTCTGGGCAGTAGCCGTTAGACTCCTTGATATATGGGAAAGGGCTGAGTACACCAGAAAGCAGGCACTTCTTTTCATCTTGTGAATAAGAGCAGTGGGCGATTTTAAGCGCAGAAAGTCCATAACAATCTATCTTGCGCCTGGCGCCACTCTCCTTATCGGTAATTATAGCGATTCGGCTTCCGTATGGCTCTATAGAGAACGTATACTCGTAATCCGCAATGTCGGACGAAGCTCCGCGGAAATCGCTTAGCCCTCCAAGCCACTGATCAGCCAGTTCGCAACATGGATATGCCAGTATGCGGATACAGCCCTCACGGACGCCTATATCTTTCGCTTTTTTGCGTACAGCATCCCTGATTTGTTTTACCAGTTCTAAATATGCTTTTTTCAAAGCATATCACCTACCTTTCTAAAAATAAAGATTCAACCCTTGCCTCTAAAAAAGAGAAAGGATACCTCTTAATTATGGCATACTTTCGACAAAATGTCAATTTAACACTATAAAAAACAGCCCAATCGGGCTAGATAACATTACCTGGTGCGGGTATGGGAAGAAAATCTCCCAGGCACCCACCCCAAATAAAAACAAAATACGAGAGCAAGCCCTCGATTTTATTTCTACCTGGTGCGGTACTCTCTATATAGTTCGCACTCTATTATTATACCATAGTTAATCCCATTATATTCAAGTCTGATAGAAAGATAATGTACTTCAACCCATTACTTCTACTCATCCATACAACTTTCACCACCTTTGCAACATCTGGCTAGGAGTTCTATAACTTATTCCTAAGTGTATACGATGATAGTTATAAAAGTCAATATACGACAGTATTTTATCGTCCATTGCTTTTAGAGATTCACTCTCTAAATAATAGTTGCCAGTGCATTCCT
>JAFOJO010000014.1 GCA_017421325.1 Candidatus Saccharimonadota bacterium | reverse complement strand
TTGATTAACGATGGCGAAAAAACACGTCTGGAGAGTCAAAAAGGAATACTTCCGTCAACTCAAAAACGGGAGCAAAAATCTTGAAATTCGAGTAGGATACTCGCAAATCAAGAAGGTGAGACAAGGAGACACCATTACTTTTGAGAACTATGGTAAGAACGAGTTCGATGTACTGCGTGTTAGTGTGTACGACAGTTTTGAGAGGATGCTTGAAGTAGAGGGGGTAAAAAACGTACTTCCGGATATGACTTTCGATGGAGCGCTCAGGACGCTCCGCGATATTTATCCAAAGGATAGGGAGTCGCTCGGTGTTTATGTCTTTGAATTGAGATTCAAGACCAATGACGCCAAGAAGCCCACGCTTGAATTCCTGAAAGCATCTGACTTGCTGAAAGCGGAACGCAATAAGACTTTCTCAAAACTGATTGCAGAAAGTTATATGATTACGGATTGGATTTGTAAAGACTATCCGTCGCATTGCGACCATTTCTACAGTAAGTACGTTCCGGGTATCTTTGATGGAGAACGTGAGGTAATTTCTTGCTACGTTGATGGCAAAATTGCCGCTACGGCATTTCTCAAAAAAGACAAAACGGAACTCAAAATCAGCACGCTCTACGTAAAGCCCGAGTATCAGAAACGAGGTATCGCTACGGCTTTAGTCGAAAGATGTTTTGAATGGCTCGGCACGACCAAGCCACTCATTACCATTGCCGACTATAAACTCGACCAGTTTGCTGGAATTATCAAAAAGTATGGCTGGGAAGAGACTCAAGTTCTTGATAGTGGCTACTATAATGACCATTCCAGAGAACACGTATTCAACGGAACCATCTAATCAGCAAAAAGGCGCCCCGCCAGGAGCGTCTTTTTCATTGGCTATATCTTAGAGTATTTTTAATCTAATACCGAGCACTCCAAATTCGGCTTGCTTCTCTGGAGTATAGAATTCAGACAATACATCAAGTAGCTCTTGTTTTGTCATAGATTTATCAGCAAGAATAGAAATATCAAAATCCTCAAATAAATCATTGAAAGAATTATACCTGAGAAGTCCGATAACTTCTGCCTTAAATTTGTCGTCTTCCGACTTGGTAAACTCAATAATATCGCCAAGTTGAATTTGTTGACGTTTTTCATCAAAGAGACGAAGTTCAATTCGTTTTGTACCATCTTTAATAAAATCAAAGTAGCTGGGTTGTAAGTTCATTTCGTGCGTTTTCATATTCACATTATATCATAGAAATAGCGGGAACGACTCTTACTGGGCTAACATCAGCTACAGGAAGGTTCAATAATGGCGCATTAGAAGACAAAAAGCAGGTTTTATCGGCCTTAGGTTCGAATGGAGCGAAGCGACATCCCTACCCCATTTTAACAGATGGGAGATTAAGCCCGGAAGAACACTTCTGGCTACAACCGATAAAGAAAGACAAGCAGACTCTAATAGATAAGCTCGAAAAAGTTCGGACCTCTTCTGGGCAGATGAAAAACGCCTCCGAAGAGGCTGTTTATCAACACTGGTGCGGGTATGGGGAGTCGGACCCCAATCTTATCCTTGGGAAGGATACATAATAGCCGCTATACGATACCCGCGGACTCCTTCTATTATACCATATCCCTGTAAATATGGTATAATAATTTTATGGAACAAATCCGCGAACAGATTAAAACCACCATCAAAGACCTTTATGGCCTAGATGTTGCACCAGATATTACTCCATCACCTGAGAATATCGATGCGGATTATTCTTCTAATATCGCCCTGAAACTTGCCAAAGATTTACACAAAGCACCAATGGAAATAGCAAACGAAATCGCTCATAAAATCTCCGCAAAAGTTTCTGCACCAGGTTTTCTCAACTTCACTTTGCCAGACGAATATCTAACCGCCCAAATCAAAAATCTCGGCACAAATTTCAGAGGAAACATATCATCAGATGAATATTCTGGCAAAACCGTAATTTGTGAATTTAGTGATCCAAACCCTTTCAAAGTACTACACGTAGGGCATCTTTACACTAGTATAATTGGCGATTCCATCTCGCGACTTTTTGAATATTCCGGAGCCAAGGTTATTCGTGCCAACTTTGGCGGCGATGTGGGCTTGCACGTTGCCAAGACTCTCTATATCCTAGAGCAAAAATCTCCTGCAGATTTTACTATCGAAGATATTGCCAAATGCTATGTAGAAGGCACTGCTGCCTATGAAGATAGTGAGGGTGCTCATGCCAGAATCACCGAACTGAACAAAAAAATTTATCAGATTAATTCCGAAAATTTTCATGATAGTAAGCTAGCTGAACTTTACTGGAAGGGCAGGGAATTATCCTACGATTATTTTAAAGATTTTTACGCTCGAATTGGTGTAAAATTTGACAAATTCTACCCCGAGTCTACCGTTGCCGATCTAGGTCTTAAGAAAGTTAAAGAAGAACTAGAAAAAGGCGTCTACGAAATGAGTGACGGCGCGGTAATCTTCAACGGCGAAAAATACGGCCTGCACACCCGTGTTTTTATTAATAAAGAGGGCGTCCCTACCTACGAAACCAAAGATGTCGGCCTAATTTTTACCAAGTGGCAAGATTATCATTTTTACAAATCCGTGGTTATCACCGGCAGCGAACAGTTAGATTATATGAAAGTAGTGCTAAAATCCGTCGAACAATACGCCCCAGAGCTGGTAGAAAAAACCAGTCATCTCACTCATGGCCTAGTCAAACTCCCTGGCAATGTCAAAATGTCTTCCCGCAAAGGCAATTTCCTCAAAGCCATAGATGTATTAAATATGGTTCGCGAAGAGCTACAGAACGAATATAATTCCACCGACGATACTGTAGCTCTCGCCGCCACAAAATACGCTTTCCTCAAATATAAAATGGGCGGTCATATTATCTTTGATCCTAAAGAATCCGTCAAAATGACCGGCAACTCCGGCCCATATCTGTTATATTCTGCTGTCCGCGCCAAAAGAATTCTTGCTAATTGCAAAAACAATACAGAAAAAAAAGATTATACATATAATAATTATGAGAAAAATCTCGCCAAAAAGATTCTAGAATATAAGGATACACTAAAAGAAGCTGTTGCCGAAATGGCGCCACACAAAGTCGCCAGTTATCTATATGAATTAGCCCAGGAATTTTCTAGATTTTACGAGCATTGCCCCGTAGCCGGCAGTGAGAGAGAAGCTGAACGCGCCACCTTAACCAAGGTTTACCTAAACACTATGACCCACGGCCTCAACATTCTAGGCATTAACATTCCGGAGGAAATGTAATGAAAAAAGCTAAATTACTATGGGTAGATTTAGAAATGACTGGCCTCGAGCCGGATAAGGACAAAATCCTCGAAGTTGCCGCCATCGCTACCGATATGCAGTTAAACGAAATCGCTACCTACGAGGCAGTGGTAAAAGTAGATGATAAGCTCATTAAATCCCGCATGGTGGGCGATTTCTGGGAGAAAAACAGCAAATCTCGTGACGACCTAATGGCGCAAAACAAAGACGGCAAACCCGTAGCAGAAGTAGAGAAGGAACTGATAGATTTTATAGATAAATATTTCGGCAAAACGATTTATCTCGCTGGCAATTCTATCCACCAAGACCGCAAGTTTATCGAGCGCGAAATGCCAGAACTAGATAAAAAATTGCATTATCGTATGCTAGACGTTTCTGCTTGGAAAATTTATTTCGAAAACGCTTTAAACAAAAAATTCACTAAGCCGGAAAATCACCGTGCTTTAGACGATATTAATGGCAGCATAGAGGAGCTAAAATGGTATTTGACGTTTCTAAAATAAGTGGACTAGGCGAATTTACTATTCAAAAAGAAAAAGACCGTGAACTATATCTTAAAAATGGCCGCACTTTTTTAGTGCTACATCGCAACACTATGGAAGTCCGCTGTGATCAAAAACTGAGTGACCTCCTAAAAGGGAAATACGAAAGTGTGATGGAGTCCCGCTACTTTGGTCGTGGCGGTATCGAAATCGTTCTTGCCGGCCAACTTTCCGAAGCTGAACTTGCCGACCTTGTTCGCCTCAGCTACAATATCACCGCCTAAATATTTTGCTTTTGTTGTAAAAATGCTATAATTAAGTTGCTATAGTTCAACGTTATTTTTTATAAACGTTATTCAAACAATTAATCATGGCATCGTAAGGTGTCTCTCGATTGTTTGAATATCGTTGGACTATAGCACCCTTGCGGTGCCATTTTTGTATTACTACCCCGTTTACACAAAATGGCGCCACAAAGACCAGAAAATTAAACAGGGTAATACATATATGAGGCACAATAATAAAACAGAAAATTATACAGAATTCTACTATCATTTCTTCCGCAACATTCTCCTAGTTTCTCTCCCACTCCTTATTGTATTTACTATAGCCTTATCTTTACCGCATAGTTCTGCCGTCAATAACTCTTCTTCGGATTATGTCAGCATTAATCTTCCTTCCTCTTGCACCTTGGTTACTTCTGGCAATAATAGTCATATTACTAATATGGTTAGTGGACAACTAAAAGAGAATATAGGCTCCACAGAAATTAATACTTTGTGCAATGATAAGAATGGTTATGTAGTCTATGCTAAAGGTATTACTCAAAATGGCTTAAATGAACCAGTCTTATCTTCTCCTATTGGTCCAAGTTATGATATCAAGACTGGCAATATTCCTAGTACCAACAGTAACTCTAGCTGGGCCTTAAAACTAAATCCTGTAGCTAGTGATTATTCTCCTACCGTAGTAGATACTTATAATAATAAATATGCTCCAGTACCTAGTGATTGGACTAAAGTAGTATCTAGATCTTCTGGTACTAGTACTAATACCGATATCAGCGATAACGTTAAATCTGCCTTTACTACTACCTATGCTGTATATACTACTCCTAGCCAGCCAGCTGGTACTTATTCTGGACAAGTACAGTTTATGCTATTACGCCCATCTACAGCAGATAATCTAGCTACTACTATAGACAACGCCTTCTTCCTAGCCAATAAAACTAGGCTAATTCTTAAAACAGACGGCACCACAGTAGAAGAAGGTAGTGAAGGCTCTGAAGACATTCCAGCAGAAGATATCGTAGGTAGATACTATCGAATGCAAGACATGGATGCTGGCATTTGTGGTACTGTTACCTATGTAGACACTGCCTCAGAAGCACAACTCATAGACGTGCGAGACAACAAGACTTATTACGTTACCAAACTACAAGACGGCAACTGCTGGATGACACAGAACCTAGCTCTAGACCTAGAGACTATTCCTACTAATGTAGCTCCCCTAACTTCTGAGAATACAGATTTGAACGATAATTCGCTAAGTGGAGCGTATGAGTTAGGCTATATGTATGAAAATAATGTGCTTACTTGGAGGCCAGCGAATGCAACAATAAATTTTTCTGGTACTAGCATGTCTGGATGGAATAATAGTAATTATAATATTATGTGTTCGGCCCGAAAAACTGACGGTACGCTTACTGGCCATACAGCCGCCGGCAATTATTATAACTGGTCTGCCACCATTGCATCCAACAACTCTAGCAGTTATGTTACGAGTACTTACGGCGACGTAAGCAAAAATCCACAGAATTCTATCTGCCCTAAAGGTTGGAGGCTCCCTACCATCTCTAGCGTGACAGCTAATAATGAATTCGCTAAGCTAAATAATTTATATAACAGTGGTTCCGCCACTAGCGATGCCGGCTTGATTGCTTCTCCTTTATGGTTTGCACATTCCGGCCTCGTGCGCGCTGGCGGACTTAATAATTACGGTGCTAATGGCGGTTATTGGTCTAGTACGGTCCACAATGGTAACTACGCTTACTTCCTGAGCTTTAGTAACAGTAGCGCCAATCCAGCCACTTCTAGCGACGGTTACAGTTATTATAACGGCAAAACCCTAGGGCGGTCTATCCGTTGTCTCGCCCGCTAGCTTCGCAAAAATCCCCCAGCCATTACTAGGGGATTTTGAATACAGGCAAACTATTTTTTCTTTTCAGCAGCCTTCGCTTCCTTAGCGGCTTTCTTCGCATCTCTCCGGCGGTTCATCCGGTTCATCGCCTTGATTACCAAGAAAATCACCCAGGCAATTACTAGGAATTGCACTACATTTTGAATGAAATTGCCATACGCAATCACTGCTTCATCGCCAGTGCCAAAGAAATTGGGAATGCGAATTGCCAGGTGCGTAAAATCTACCCCACCTAATATCAACCCCACTATTGGCATCACTATGTCGTTTACCAGGGAATTAACTATCGCTGTAAACGCCCCACCTACTGCCACACCTACGGCGAGGTCTATCATCGAACCACGGTTGATAAACTCAATAAATTCCTCTTTTAACCCTTGTTTTTCTTTGATTTTGGCTACTTCCTTGGACTCCGCCATAAAACTCCTTTCTTTATTTAGTTTCCGAAAAATCATTAAACTTATCGTATAAGTTACTCAAGCTATTATAAGACGTATCTAGTATTTCTTTCAAACTTTCATTATTAGTGGATTTATATAGTTGTATTTCACGGCTAGTGATTAAAGAAATCTCGTAAGCCATTTTGTGCGCATAAATCCGGTCCAAATTCCCATTAATCTTCGCTTCAAATAATTCATTCACTAGGTCGTCTTTTGCTAAAGTTTCTTCTTCGGCGATGTTTTCATTTGCATCTTTTGGCTTCATGTTGTATTTTTCAGCGATATAATTCGTTAGCTCGCGACTCGTATTGGAAAGCACCCCATTAAGAGATGCACTATAAGACCTTAAATCCGAAGATTTCACATTAGGCTGGTACTCTCCAATTGCTTCCGAAGTGTTATCTATATGCAAAACCAAAGCTAGCAAGCGGTCTTTATTGTTTCCGCGCGCGCCACTCAAAATTCCGCCAATAATTAATATTAAAATAAATATTGCTGCGCCTATTACCCCCACCCAAAAGAATTTTGAAGCAAAAATCCCACTCTTAGAATTTTTGGCTGGGCGACTTTTCATAGAAATCTGGTTCAGATATTCTTGCCTATCCATATATTCTAATTATAACATACGCAAAAACAAAGTTTACTTTCTTTTCTGAGCCCACATTCATCTGGCCACTTTAATGGTATAATGTATCTATATGCAAGACGCCAAGGAGGAAATTAAATCCCGACTAGCGGTGGAAGATGTGGTGGGGCAGTATGTGGAATTAAAACGTGCCGGCCGAAATTTAAAAGGCCGTTCGCCTTGGGGTGTGGACAAAACTCCTAGTTTTATGGTTTCGCCTGAAAAGGGTATTTGGCACGACTTTTCCGCCAATAAAGGCGGCGACATATTTACCTTTGTGATGGAAGTAGAAGGCATTGGTTTCCGTGAAGCAATGGAAAAACTCGCTGCTCAAGCCGGTGTAGATCTTGCCAAATACCGCGGTGGCGACCCGCAGGTCTCCCGCAAAAAAGCCCGCGCCCGCGAGGCTCTCGCGCTAGCTACCAAATATTACCAAATCTGCCTTACGCGTAATAAAAATGTTTGCGAATATGTGTTTTACCAAAGAAATCTCAACCGCAAAACTGTTGAAGAATTCAAGATTGGCTACTCTCCCGCCAGCGGCAAGGCCCTTACCGAAGTATTAAAAAAACACGGCTACACGGAAGAAGAGCTAGATACCGCCGGGCTCTTAAATCGTTTTAAATCCGACATGTTTCGCGACCGCATGATGGTACCGTTTATCGATACTACCGGCAACGTAATCGGTTTTACTGCGCGCATTCTCAAAAAAGGCGAACCAAAATATCTAAATACTCCCGAAACTTTGCTTTTCAATAAATCTCGCTTTATCTTTGGCCTCCATCAAGCCAAAGAGTCCATCCGCCGCAATGGTTTTGTAGTGATAGTAGAGGGCAACATGGATGTTATTTCCAGCCACCAAGCCGGCGTGAAAGAAGCCGTGGCTACATCTGGCACTGCCATGACCGAGCAGCACCTTAAAGCACTGTCTAATCTTACCTCAGACATCCGCCTAGCTTACGATGGCGACGATGCCGGCATCAAGGCTACCGAACGCGCCATTATGCTAGCCGGCGACCTAGGTATAGATCTCACCGTCATTTCAGATTATCACGGCGCCAAAGATCCCGACGAACTCATTCAAAAAGACCCTGCCCTCTGGCAAGCCGCCGTCCAAAAAAGCGTCCCAGCGGTAGACTGGCTCCTTAAAAAATATGAAGAAAGTGTAGATTTAAGTTCTGCTCCCGGCAAGCGCAAATATTCCGACATTGCCCTTAAATTATTAGATTACGTAAAAGACGAAATAGAGCGCGCCAGCTACGAAGAAAAAGTCGCCAAAAAACTAGATGTAGATGTAGCGGTGCTTCGTGAAAAGGGCGAACGGTTGAACAAAAAATTAGAACAATCCAGTAAGAAATACCTAAAGAAGCCCAAAACCGCAGCCAAAAGCGACACAGTCAAGAAATTAGAAAATAGCCTCCTCGCCCTTAAAATTTTCGGCGGTGTTACTAAAGTGCAAATTCCATTGGAAATTCCCGAAGACGACACCCGCCTCGCCGAGCTTGAACTCATTTTTAATTCCGAACATCAACTTCCCGCCGATAGCACTAGCTATGAACGCGAGGCTAGAGAACTGCTTACTCGCTATAATTCTTTAGTGACTAAGCAAAAAATTAAAGAGTTGAGTGAAAAATTAGACGAGCTAGATGAGAATGATGAAGAATATGAAAAAGTCCTGCGCGAGATAAGAAACTTGCAAAAACTCTAAAATTAGATTATACTAGGTTTAATGAGCTCTAAAAAAGATAATATTTTGAACGCAAAGGATTTGCCACTAGATTTAGACGAACCAGCAAATGACGATCTCGTAAACGAAGAAGAACTCTCTGATGAAGAGTTAGCTATCACGGCCGAGAACGTCGACGCTTTCGCAGACGATAGCGTACGTATGTATCTACGCGAAATCGGCAAAATCCCACTTTTAACTCCTGAGGAGGAGGCTGACCTTGCCCAGCGCATCGTCAAAGGCGATAAAAAGGCCAAAGATAAAATGGTCGAAAGCAACATGCGTTTAGTGGTATCTATTGCTAAGCGTTACGGCGGCCGTGGTCTAGATTTTCTCGACCTTATCCAAGAGGGTAATACCGGTTTGCTCCGTGCTGTCGAAAAGTTCGATCCCGAAAAAGGCTTCAAGTTTTCCACCTACGCTACTTGGTGGGTCCGCCAAGCTATTACTCGTGCCATTGCCGATCAAGCCCGTACTATTCGTATCCCAGTTCACATGGTAGAGACTATTAATAAAGTCTTGCGCACCACCCGCAAGCTCACTGCAGAACTAAATCGTGAGCCCACCAACGAAGAAATCGCCAAAGCCCTAGATATGGAGCCTGAAAAAATCGATTACGTCATGCGTATTAAGCAAGATATTGCTTCGCTCGACGCTTCCGTTGGCCGCGACGGCGACGACGAAGATTCCGTCCTTGGTGATTTTGTCGAAGACGAAGAACGCGCCTCTCCCGAAGATTCCGCTGCCAACCAGATTCTAAAAGAACAACTTTCCGAAATTATCGCCACCCTCACCGATAGGGAACAAAAAATTATCCGCCTGCGCTTTGGCATTGGCGGCGGTCGCCCGCACACCCTAGAAGAGGTAGGTAACGAATTTGATGTTACTCGCGAGCGCATTCGTCAGATCGAGGCTAAAGCTCTAGCCAAACTTCGCAAAAACAAAGATACTAAAAAATTACACGAATACTTAAGGTAGGAGACATATGTTTAAAAAAATATTATTATCTATTACGGCAGTTTTCGTAGGCGGGTTTTTGACCGTTGTGCCGGTTTTTGCTGATTGTCCAGAAAACTGTGTTCCTACGGCGATTCTAGGTGAAAATGGTTGCAAATGCGACGACGGTAAAGGTTCTAGCATTGTCGATATTCTTAAACTTGTCGTGGATATCATGACTATCGGCATCGGCATCCTAGGCGTCATCGGTATTTCTATCACCGGCATCCAGTATCTCACCGCTGGCGGCAGCGAAGAAAAAACTCGCAAAGCCAAACGCCGTATGTTTGAAATTGTCATTGGTTTAGTAGCTTACGTTTTAATTTACGCCATACTCAGCTGGCTGTTACCTAGCTTTAGCGGTAGTTAATTATGCAGCGTATTATTATTGTTTACAATCCTAATTCTTCGCGCTTTTCTGATGTCAAAAAGGAAGTTCTCACCCCCGCTCAAAAACTCAAAGGTTACATGATTGGCAAATATGAAGTAGAGAAAACCAATCTCGAAGCCAACATCACTAAGTTATCTAAAATCATCAAGGATGGCGATCTAGTAATCTCTGCCGGCGGTGACGCCACCGGCATTATCGCCAGTAACGGTATTCTTAAATCCGGCAAAGACGCCACCTTGGCGGTGTTACCCTACGGCAACTTCAACGACCTTTCCCATACCCTTGGTACTGCTAAGCTCCAAGATATCGTTACATGGACGGGTGGCCTCGCTGGGGGGACCCCCGCCGCGCGCAGCCGCCAGGCGAGCACGGTGGGGGAAACTGCGAGGTCAGGACCCGTTCAGAGACTATATCCATTGGAAATTATCGTGGATGGTAAATTCTTTCGTTATGCTACCTGTTACGTTACTATTGGCATGATGGCGGAATCCGTCAAAATATACGATCAGCCCAAAATGCGCAAAAAACTTAAGACGTCATTTGGCCGCAAGATTAGCTCATACACAGATCTCGCCGGCTGGTATTTTAAATATCGTCATAAAAAACAGTTCTTGCCAGATTTTAAATTAAATGGCAAACTGCAACCCAAAAATACTTCAGACTATGCCGCTATTAATGGCCATTTCTTAGCTCGCGTTTTAAAAAGCACACCATATTACCAGAACCCACACATTTTCTTGCACGAAACAGATCGCCTTACCAACTTCTGGCGCCTTGCCAAACTAATAACAAAAAGCATCTTTTTCCGCATCGCCAATACCGAAACTACAAACGACAAAATAGAGTTTTTAGAGCCAGCCACCATAGAACTCCAAGCCGAAGGGGAATATCAAGTTTTCAAAAATATCAAACAAATTGAAATTAAGAAAAGCGATAAGTATATTAAGGTTATTCATAAGTAGGAGATTATCATGCAACAAAACCCAGATTTTGCCAAAATTATTGAATATATGAAAGCTCACTGGCCTAGCCAAGTCAAGCCAGAATGGCAAGTAGGTCTGCCAGAATATCCAGCACTTGTGCAAAAAGTACTTGCGGATTTCACTATGGCTGCCACTAAAAATCGCCATCTCATCCGCATTGCGGGCCTTTCTGGCTCTGGCAAAACCACTCAAATCCTCCCCGCCGTAGAGGCTTATTGTAAGAAAAATAATTACGAACCCATTCTTATTGCTGCGCGTCGTTTCGTAGAATATCATCCGCACTATCAAGAAATTAAAGATTTTTACGGTGACGCTAATCTTCGCAAGATGACAGACGAATTCGCCACCATCATGCTTTTTCTCACTCTCACCGAACTTCTAAAAAACGGCTACGATATCATCCTAGACGTTACTTTGTTAGACCCAGAGATAGAAGCTATGCTTTTGAAAACTGTTCAAGCTACTAAGTACAAAATGCTACTTCTAATGATTGCCGTCTCGCCTACCGTTACCGCGCATTTCTTGGCTGGCCGCGCCTGGCGCCATACCAAAGAAACCGAGGAAGAATTTATCCGCGCCACCTCGCATGCGCTTAATTTCTATGCCGAGCACGCTCCAAATCTGCATATTATATTATGGGGTGTTTATGACAAGCCGCCTATCTACGACGGCCCGATTAAAGGTTGCCTAAATATCTTTACTAAATATTCCACACGTGAAGACATGCCAGAGAAGGACGACGACGCCCGCCGCGACGCCAAAATCGCCTATCTCACCAAATAATAGGGAAGTATAGCTTAATTAAGTGTTGTAATTTTTACAACACTTAATTTTTATATGACTATGATATAATAAAAATGTTACAGTTTGATAAATTGAAAAACACTAGGTATTTTCAATTTTAATAGGTTAATTGGATATAAACGGCATCGTAAGGAGCTGATTATTCAATTAGCCTACATGGCCTAGTGTGATTATCAGACTGTAACACCCTTGCGGTGCCATTTTTGTATGACTACCCCGTTTACAAGTGGCACCACAAGTGAAAAGTACTTTTGCATAATTCATTATGTTTCGGGAGCTTCGTGATGTGATAATAGATTTTTTATCACATCACTCCGCCCCTTCGGCGGTAAAATCTACACCTGGTAGATTTTACCTTTATGTCCCTCAACATTAATGAATTATGCATCAGTAAGTTAATTAAACTAAAACTATAGGTGAGGTAAAATGGGTGATAAACAATATAAAACAAATAGTTATACAGATTTCTTCTACTATGCTTTCCGTAATGTACTTTTCGTTAGCGTTCCGTTAGTCATTATTTCAACTATTATCTTATCATTACCTCATAGCTCTGCCACAGGTTCTGCATCTGGTTCAGACAATCTAGCTATTACTATCTCATCATCTTGTACTCTATCTAGTGTAGTTAATATTCCTCATAATGCAGAAGTATATAATGGTAACTATTTAGGAGGTATAGGAAAGACTACTATTAAAACACTATGTAATGATGGTAATGGGTATGCAGTATATGCTAATGGGTATAGTAATAATGAAGAAGGTAATAATAAATTAATAAATACAGAATATCCACAATATAGTATAGATACAGGATTAGCTACAAGTGGTCTTACTTCTGCTTGGGCTATGAAACTAAATAACATACCGGATGACCCTTCACCTACTCCTCCTACTATAGAAAGTGATTATAATAATACATATGGGCTAATACCAAGTTATTGGACTAAGGTAGCTAGTAGAGCTTCTGGGACTACAGACATGGCACAAGGGTCATCCTTTACTACTACTTATGCTGTATATGCTAGTTCAAGTCAATATGCTGGGACTTATCAGGGGCAGGTGAAGTATTTGCTTACTCATCCAGCTTATCCGCCAGCATTTCGCTACATGCAAGATGTAGACAAATGGAAAAACGAATTAGCTCTGGAAGAAAGCGTACAAGCTATAGATGTACGGGATGGTAAGAAATACTGGGTGACTAAACTTAAGGATGGGCATATTTGGATGACGCAGAACTTAGATTTTGACATAAAAGCCAATACTACACTTGATTCCAACACTACAGACCTAAATGTGGCCTATGATGCATCTACCAATAGCTATCCCGAATACCGTGACGGATATACCAACAATGGAGGTATTATCTATTGGCAACCAGCCAGTAGTGCTACCACCATAGATTTTACCGGTACTACTGTTCCTGGATGGCAGAATAGCAATACTGCACCATATACTGCTAATAAGACAGACAGTACAGAAACAGGCCATGCTTCACTAGGTAATTACTATAACTGGACAGCAGCTATAGCTAGTAATAATTCATCTTTATTAACTCAAGATACACTAGATAATATAACAAACAATCCAAAAAATTCCATTTGTCCTAAAGGGTGGAGATTGCCTACTATATCCAATCAATCTAATACAATATCCGGCTCCACTAATGAAATTGCTAGGTTAAATCTCCTTTACAATAAGAATAAAACTAATAGCGATGAAGGTCTAACGACTAATCCTTTATGGTTTACAAAAAATAGTGCTATTTGGCAAGGGACCTTAGGTGCACTTGGTAGCGATGGCCGTATTTGGTCTAGTACATTACATAGCCAAGGCGGCGCCTATGGACTTTATTTTACAAGCTCTCTTGCCAATGTCTCTAATGCTGACGATCGAAACGTAGGCAGACCCATTCGTTGCGTAGCTGAATAACTTTAAACGACTAGCTGAAACCAGAGTTCTCCAAATCTCAAAATTAACTTTTTGTTTGCAAAGATGGTCGGGCAAAACCCAAGTCCAAGCTCCGAAAGGGTTGGATTTGGGTTTTACTCATCCTCGACGTAGACATAAACAAAGAGATCTATAGCTGATTCAAATTAATCTCCGGGAAATTCGTGCGGATATGATCCGCATACCCCGCATCTATATGCTTCCATGCCAGCTTCATTCTGTCTACTTCCTCGGCCTCATCCGCAAACTGCGCCAGGAACACTTTCTCAAACTCTTCTGGCACTGGGCGCGACACCATCCTAGCTACATCCATATTCGGATTGCCAGTCCCCGCAAAGCAAAAATCTATCACACCTATCACTTTATCGTTTTTATCTAGCAAAATATTACCTAGGTTTAAATCTCCGTGTACCAAATTTTGCAGCTCAGTCTCTTTGATGTACTCATGATCTGCATCTATATGCTTGGTATAGTGTTCATAATCTAATTCATGCAAAAATTCACTCAAAGGATATTTCACTTTCTCCGGCGCTCCGCGCAAATCTATACCAGATAATTCCTTAATAAACTTTGCCACATCGTATGCTGCACCGGTTAATGCCGTGTGTGATAGATGATAAATCCTATCGCCCAACGTATATCCTTCAATTTTTTTATGCACCGAATATGGACGCTTTTTATCGTCATAATGTAATTCCATCTGTGGTGTATAAAAACTGGTTTTGCCGTCCACGAAATTACATACAGTAGCATCTTTCACAATCATTTTAGACCAAAACGGATTACGGGGAAAACGAAAAAAATACGCACCATCATTAGTGGTGACTTCTATTACAATATTAGTCCACCCGGTTAGAATATGCTCAGTTTTCTCGATTTTCTTTTCAGGAAAAGTCTTTGCAATAATTTTATCTAGTGGGTCATCAGGAGTAAAAAAATTCGCCATACCTTATTATACCATACGGTAGCCTCTACTGAATAATTCATTATATCGAGGAACATAAAGGCCAAACTGCCACAGGCGGTTTGGCCGCCGAAGGGGCGGAGTGATGTGATAAAATTTATTATCACGTCACGTAGCTTCCGAGATATAATGAATTATGCGGTAGGAACTGCCTTTCGTAAGCTGTTGTGTTATACTAATATTATGGACAACGTAAAAATCTTAGCTACTGTGGGCATGAGCGGTAGCGGCAAATCCGTGGTGGTGGATTATCTTACTGAAAAAGGTTACCCCAAAGTTTACTTTGGCGGCATGATTTACAAAGAAATGGAAAAGCGGGGAATTGCTCGCACCGAAGACGGCGAAAGTGAAAAAGAATTCCGTGAAATGATCCGCGCCACCGAAGGCAAAGATTGGGTAGTGCGCCAAGTAATAGCCGAAACCAAGGATTTAATTAACGCTGGCCAGAAACGCATCGTGCTGGATGGTGTTTACAGTTGGACAGAATATAAAACTTTGAAACACGAATTTCCTAAAAATATGATTTTTCTCGCTGTGGTAGTGGACAAGAAATTACGATATGAACGTGTGGCGCATCGCCCTGGCCGGTCTTTTGATGCTGCCGCCATTCGCGAACGCGACCGCTCAGAGATTGAAAATCTAGAAAAAGGTGGCCCCATCGCCGCCGCGGATTATTATATTTTGAACAATGGTACCGTTGAAAATATGCAAAGAGATCTAGATGAAATTTTGAAGGAGATCGAGTTTTGAGCGACGCCTCCAAGCTCACATCTGTCGCCTACAAAAAAGGCAACTGGATGCGGTATACCTTGTGGGGAGCTGCTGCCGTATGTATCGTGGTGCTCTTTTCTACATTTTTCAACATGATGAACGGCGAAATTTCTGCCGCGGTTCCACTCGGCTATAAATTTGCCGTTACCGATAATTATAATGAAGGTAGTAATATCCGTACCACATACTATGTATATAATGATCGTATTTTTGTAGAAGACGAAAGTTTTGAAAGCACCTCTGTCAATCGTACGGTCATGGTTTATGATGGCGTCAATACCAATTCCTTGGAACTAGACGGGGAAGACACAATTGACATTTGCGAACTTGGGGCCTGTCATCAGGTGCCCAAAGTCCTTTCTGTTATTAAACAATTGATTTCGCGCCGTCCTGGCCGCGAATATTTGGGGCTATAATGAAGCGCTTAGTTTTAATAGACGGAAAATCAGTATTCTACCGTGGTTACTATGCTATGGGACCGCTTAGCCTATCCGATGGCACACCTACTGGCGGCGTGTATGGTTTTGCCGCTATCGCCATGGAAATTGTCCAAAAACTAAATCCCACTAAAGTAGTAGTGGCTTGGGACTCTAAATCCTCCACTTCGCGCCGACGGGCAATTTACCCAGAATATAAAGCTGGCCGCGTGAAGCCGGGCGATGATTTTTACACCCAAATTCCACTTTTAGAAGAGCTTATCCATGATCTTGGCTGGAATTTCGTAGAAATAGATAATTACGAAGCGGATGATATTATTGGCACGCTTAGTCGCCAGGCAGACGAAACTTTAGATTCCACCGGCCAATGCGAATATGAAACCTATATCATTTCCTCTGATTTAGATATGTTGCAAATTGTAGATGAAAATACTCACATGTGGCGTATTCTCAAAGGTTTTTCGAATATCGAACAAATCAACGTGGCCGAAGTAGAAGCCAAATATGGCATCAAAAAATCTCAATTTCTAGATTTGAAATCTTTGAAAGGTGATTCTTCTGATAATATTCCTGGTGTACCCGGTATTGGTGAAAAAACTGCTGCAAAATTATTAAACGAATATGGCTCGTTAGATGGTATTTATGAAAACTTAGATAAAATCACCGGATCTACACGCGCCAAGCTCGAAGCGGGGAAAGACAGTGCCTATATGTCATGCCAACTTGCTCAAATTATGTTTGATGCCCCCGTCGACCTCGCTGGTCTACTAGATTTTCATTTCGACCGCGACCAAGTTCTCGCCGGGCTAAAGAAGCTGGAATTCAACTCGTTGATCCGCAAACTTGACCAGGGCAAGCCTGAATTCAGAAATAGTGTCACTCGAGGGCTTTCGGAGGTTACGACCGAGAATGAGGGCTCGAACCCCGCGACGGCGGGCGTGAGCGACCCGTCCCGAGAGGACGCTATTTTGAATTCAGACAGCAATCTAATTATTGGTTGGGACATCAAAACCATCATGCATGGCAACCAAAAAATTGCCTATGAAATTCTATCCGGCAAACCTTTTTGGGATTTATCCCAAGCCGCCTTTCTCTTAAACCCATTATCCCGCGAGCAACCCACTCTTTCCGTGCCCGAAGAAGAATATCAGACTCAAAAATCTGCTCTAGAAAAATACCCCGCCCTATATAATATATACATCAATTTCGACCTCCCACTTATTCCTGTGCTCTACAAGATGGAAAAGAAGGGTATGTTGATAGACCGCGCCTATTTCTCTAGGCTCAATTCCGAGTATACTGCCGAGGTTCACCGTCTTGAACAAGAAATTTATACACTTGCCGGTAAAGATTTTAACCTCAATTCGCCTATTCAGCTCTCCGAAGTTTTATTTACTGATCTCAGATTGCCAGTTAAAGGCATCAAAAAGACCTCTCGAGGCTATTCTACCGGCGCCAAAGAGTTAGATAAGTTAAAAGATTTGCATCCTATCATCGCCAAAATCACCGAATACCGCGAAGCCGCCAAATTACTTTCTACCTACATCATCCCTATGCCAGACTTAGCCGATAAAGATGGCCGCATCCACACCACCTTCACTCAAAACGTTACTGCCACCGGCCGCCTTTCCTCGCAAAATCCTAACCTTCAAAATATTCCTGTCCGCACCGGCGAAGGTAAGCGTATCCGCACTGGTTTTATTGCACCAGAGGGTAAAGTGCTAGTTTCGGCCGACTATTCTCAATTTGAGCTCCGCCTGGCTGCCATCTTAGCGGGCGACCAAGCCCTAATTAATGATTTTAACTCCGATATTGATATCCACACCAAGACTGCCGCCGAAGCCTTCCACGTGTCGTTCGATAAAGTAACCAAAGATCAGCGCCGCGCCGCTAAGGTTATTAACTTCGGCATACTTTACGGTATGAGCGTAAAAGGTTTAGCCGATGCTGCCAAAATGTCCGTACCCGAGGCCAAGCAGTTTATTGACAATTACTTCGAACTTCGTGCCCCCATCAAGCACAAACTAGAAGAAATCTTAAAGCAGGCCCGTGAAGAGGGCTATGTCGAGACTTTCTACGGCCGCCGCCGTCCCACACCAGATGTTAGATCTTCCAACTTTCTTATTCGCCAAGCCGCCGAGCGCGCCGCCCAGAATATGCCGATCCAAGGCACCGAAGCCGACCTCATGAAACGCGCTATGATCAATGTAGACAAAGCTCTGCCTACTGGCGCTGAACTCGTGATGCAGGTGCACGATTCACTCATCGTAGAATGTGATGAAAATATAGCAAAAGACATCGCTAAAATCTTGCAGCAGCAAATGGAATCTGTCGCTCCCGAGCTCAAAATTAAGCTCGCCGTCGATGTTACCATCGGCCACAACTGGGGCGAATTGTAGACTCAGGTCTCATTGTATAATTTACTGCAATCGAGGAACATCAAAACTATCAACTTGTGCAAAAAATGCACAAGTTGGGGCTATACAAACGACAGATACGTTGTTATAATTAAAGCAACATATGTTTCAAACACAAGTTGGAGGCAAAAATGGGCAATGAAATTGAAGTGTATAAGGTGATAAACGGAGAAATTGTTTTTGATGTTGACCAAAATGCTGAAACTTTATGGGCTACGGAAGATCAGGTGTCGAAGCTTTTTAATGTAGATCGTTCGGTGACAAACCGTCACATTCGTAATATTTATCGCGACGGAGAACTAGACGAAAAACGAACTGCGAAAGAAATTTTCGCGGTTCGCAAAGAAGGGAATCGTGAAGTTCGCCGTAAAATCAAAGTTTATAATCTCGACGCTATCATCTCTGTTGGCTACCGCGTAAATTCTAGAAAAGCTACCGATTTCCGTATTTGGGCTACCAAAGTCCTTCACCATTATGTCGTAGACGGCGCCGCTATCAACGAAAGAAGACTCAAAGAATTAGATGCCAAAAAACTCCACGAAATTGAAGGCGCCCTAGGTATAGTCAAGCGCTTAGTTGCCGCATCAGAACTATCCGCCGGCGAAGCAGGCGGTATCCTAGAAGTTATTACCAAATACGCTCCCAGCTTCAAAGCTTTACAAGAATTTGACGAAGGCCATATCTCCTTCGCGAAGGGGAAGAAGGCCACCAAAACCCTCACTCCTTCTGAGTGCATAGATATTATAACACAACTTAAGCGTAACGTCAAGGGCGACGCACTCTTTGGCAAGCCCCGCAGCAGCGCCTTCGAGGCTAGCCTAAGTGCCATTTCTCAAACTTTTGACGGCCAAGATGTCTACCCCTCTATCGCCGAAAAGGCCGCCAATCTCCTCTATCTCGTTATCAAGGATCACCCCTTTTACGACGGCAACAAACGTATCGGCGCCCTACTTTTTGTAGTTTTTCTGACTATCAACGATTATCACCTCACTAAAAACGGTGAAACCAAAATCAGCGACCGCGCCCTCACCGCCCTGGCTCTTCTTATCGCCGAGTCCAACCCATCAGAAAAGGGCCTCCTGGTAGCCCTCATCTGTAAATTACTTGAAAATTAGCGTGTCGCGTAAGCGATATTGTGTTCCATCGCCTGGGTTTCTAGCGCGGCTAGTCTTTCGGCATCGTCAATTGCGGAATTCACAGAGTGCTTGACCCGAGCATGCTCTTCGGCTTTTTTCGCATCGTTCCAGCGATCCAAAGTGCCTACTAGGTAGCCGGTAATCCGGCGAAGCCGCTCAAACTTACCTTCGTCAAAATACTCGGCGTGCTCATCATAGTATTCCTTCATCGCTGCATCACCAGCCCTTTCACCAATTAATTTCATTCCAACTTCTACCAAGCAGGAAACATGCATTGTCTCGTATTGATCAAATTCCGCCAATGCCTCTTTCGCCTCTTTCTCAGATACCTTAGCATATTTGCTAAGCGACTTTACAAATCTTTTGATGTCAAAATTCTCGGCGTCATTAGGATTGCGATAAATAATTTTCTTCATGATTTTTACCCTCACTTAATTGTTTTGATATTATTTTTAAGCTTATGCTACATAATTATAAACCCCACATATAGTGTGCGTCAAGTACTTTTTTACACTAAATGTGGTGTTTTTCTGAAAAAATGTGGAAAACTTTAGTTATTATTTTGTTTCACAATTCACTACATCAAGGAACATAAAAACCAAACTTGCGATTTGACTTCCTCAAACTTCAAAACTCTATTTTTCGAAGCATTTGAAATCGCCTGCCATATAAGTTTCTAGCAACCAGAAATAATACTTCTCGCGACCGTACGCGACTAACGAGGAGCGGAATGAGCGAAGCTTCGCCCGTAACGACGGGCCGAAGCGAGCGAGTCGCGAAAGTATTATTTTGGTTGCTTCTCGCGATTCGTTGAGAAAAATACGAGTTTTAAAGTTAATACCAAGACGCCTATTTCGTAAAATATGCTAAAATATAGGGAAAGGAGAATTATGCCGGAGTTGCCAGAAGTAGAAACCATTCGTCGTGGATTGAAAGATTTTATCTTGAACAAAAAAATTCAAAAAATCGAAGTTTTTTGTGATAAATCTTTTCAGGGCCAACCAGAAAACGCCGAGAACCATACCGTTAAAGACATCCGCCGCTTTGGCAAGGCTCTGATTTTAGATTTAGATAACGACATTTCGCTAATGATCCACTTGCGTATGACCGGCCAGCTCATCTATGACGGCGCCAAAAAGGAGCGTTACGCCGCCGGCCACCCTAGCGACAATTTCACCGCCAAATTACCCAACAAACAAACCCGTGTCCTCTTAAAATTTCCGGACGGCACTCTCTATTTTAATGATCAACGCAAATTCGGCTTCATCAAAATTCTCGAAACTAAAGAGATACCAAACGATTCTTTCATCAAAAAACTCGCCAAAGAGCCTTGGGATATGACTACTGATGAGCTATACGAAAAATTCCAAAGGCACAAAAATTCGTGCGTGAAAGCTACCATTTTAGACCAATCCATCATCTGTGGCCTAGGTAATATTTACGCCGACGAAGCCCTTTTTGCCGCCAGCATCCACCCCGAGCGCCGCTGCGGTACCATCACCAGGGAAGAAACAGCCAAATTGCTAAAATCCGCCTGCGCAGTAATGGATAGGTCTATTGAATCTGGTGGTTCCACCATGGCCACCTACGTTAAGGCAGACGGCACCAAGGGAAATTATCTAGAAAAATTCGCCCAAGTTTTTCACCGCGAAGGCCAGCCCTGTCTAAATTGTGGCACCAAAATTATCAAAATTAAAGTAGCCGGCCGCGGCACCCACATTTGCCCGCACTGTCAGGAGCTAAAATGATTAAATTTTTCTACGGCGACGACCGCGTCCGCGCTAAGAAAGCGATCGAACAATTCCTTGGCGCCACAGATTACGAAATTATCGAGGGCGCCGACCTAGACTCCGCCGACCTCCCCAGCATTTTTCTCGGCAACTCACTTTTTGCTACTACTCGCACCATTCTTATTCGCGACCTTACCGTAAATAAACCCGCCTACGAAAAGTTGCCAGATTATTTAAACACCCCGCACAAGGTTGTTATTTTAGAACTTAAGTTAGACAAACGTTCTGCTACTTATAAATCCCTCAAAGACCAGGTAGAGTTCCAAGAATTCACCTTGCCTAAAAACCCTAATTTTAACTTAGTCTTCGATATCTACCGCACCGCCAAACACGATGGGGCAAAAGCCGTCAAAATGCTAGAAAAAATCCAAGCCGAAGAAGACCCTATTATGTTTTGCGGTCTTTTAATCTCTCAGGCTCTCAAAGATTTTAATCAAAAACAGGGAACCAAAGAAAAGAGAGTTCTAAAGGAACTCTCCAAACTTGACCTAGATCTCAAATCTACTTCTTTGCAGCCTTGGCTTTTGGTGCAGTCGTTTTTGCTGCGGCTTTCTTCGCTGTAGTTTTAGCAGCAGCTGACTTAGCGGCCTTCTTCTCCAACTTCACGCCAGCCTTTTTTGCAATATCATGCAACTTTGCTTTGCGGCGAGCGGCGGTATTTTTCTTCAATAAATCCTTTTTCACGGCTTTGTCATACTCAGATTGTGCCTTAGCCAGAGTCTCTGGAGTAGGGTTAGCCTTAAAAGCCTTCAAAGCGGCCTTAATTGCTTTTTTGATTTCTACGTTATGCTCGGTGCGCTTTTCCGCCTGCCGGGCAGCCTTTTTGGCAGATTTAATAATTGGCATTTTCTTCCTATTGAGATTAAAAATTAATGACTTTTACCTATTATAACTCTTTTCCCGAAAAAAGTAAAGAAAATCCCTCAAACTACCTTGCGATTTTTTAAGGCTTATGCTAACATTTAGTTATGGATCAAGATTTAAGCTCAAATCCAGTTACTCAGGCACCTACTGCGCCTGTTTCTTCCGACGATTCAGCGATCAATCCCGCTGCGGCTTTTGCGCCAGAAGCTTCGGCCGCCCCTCTAGATACTCCTATTGTTGCCCCAGATCCAGCCATGGCTGCGGCTTCTACCCCCGTGCAAGGTGCCGACGTCACCGGCGAAGTAGTTAAAAAAATCGCCGAAGCTCAAAATGTACTGGTTGCTCTTTCTAGCGACCCTTCGGTAGATGAAATGGCTGCCGCTATCGGCCTTTCCTTATTCTTAGATAAGCTTGGCAAGCGCGCCACCGCTATTTATTCCGGTTCCACGCCTAACGCTCTAGAATTCTTGAAGCCCGAAGAAACTTTCGAATCTTCTGCCGATACTTTACAGGATTTTGTTATCGCCTTAAATAAAGATAAAGCCGACCACCTTCGTTATAAACTAGACGGTGACTACGTCAAAATTTATATCACTCCTTATAAGGCCCGCATTGGTGAAGAAGATTTAGAATTCTCCTATGGCGACTACAATGTAGATTTAGTTTTGGCTCTTGATGTGGCCAATGGTATCGATCTAGATTCTGCTTTGCGCGAGCATGGCCGCATTATGCACGACGCTGTCATTATCAATATTACTACCGGCAACCCTGGTCGCTTTGGCGAAATTGAATGGAGCGACAAATCAGCCAGCTCTGTATCCGAAATGATTGCTAAGCTATTATATAGCATCAATAGTAAAGCCAAAATTGAAAAAGACGAAGCCACCGCCTTCCTTACTGGTATCGTGGCTGCTACCAGCCGCTTTTCCAACGCTAAGACCACCCCCGAGACCATGCAGGTAGCCTCCCGTTTGATGCAATCCGGTGCTAATCAGCAGCTCATCTCCCAAAATATCACTCCAGACGTAGACAACGAGCTTTATTCGCTTCTAGGCGACAACGCGCCAAAGCGCAATGCCGATCCTACCAAACTAGATATCGAACACGGTGCCGAAGAAAATGTAGATGAGACCAAAGAAGTAGATGCACCCATCACCGAAGAAACCTCCAGTTTGCTAGATGATTTAAAGGCCGCCGAAGCTAGCCTCGCTACTGCCGGCAATGAAACCGTGCCGGATACTAGCAATCAGCCGGTTAAATTAGATAATGCACCTGCCGATACTGCCACTGTAGAAACTGAATTAAATGCTAACCCAGAAATCTCAGCTGAGCCAATCTCAGAGCCTACCCTTCCAACAATATCTACCGAGCCAGCCTTTGCTCCTGTGTCCACTTCGGCCGGACCAGTCGCTGCTTCGGCTCCAGAGCCTACCCCAGAGCCCAGCTTGCCACCGGTCGTGCCGTCATCTGATTTTGCTGCCGAAGAGCCTGCTTCTATTGAATCTGCTCCAGAACCTAGTCTGGGTGAAGAGGGAATCATTGATGGTGGTGATAAACCCGAAAAAGTCATTCAGCCTTCACTAGATATGGACTTAAGCGCCTCAGACGAAGGCTCCGATAAATACGGCAAAATGTTAGAAGATGCCATCTCTGGCTTAGGCGGTACGTCTACCTCGGCTGCAACCCCTCCCGTTATTGATAACCCAGCTTCTGCTATGGCTCCACAGGTAGCCAGTGCGCCAGAAATCAACGGCGTCCCAGAGATGAATTACATGCCTATGCCCGGCGAAGAAGTTTTGCCACCGCCACCCACTCCACCAATTGACATGTCTGCTCCGACGCCAGAAGTTCCAGCTACTCCAGCCGAACCTATTGCGCCTATCGAGCTAGCTGCTCCCACTGAACCAATTGAGCCTATCCAGCCCGCCATACCTCCGGTAGAGCCTACGCCTACCCCGCTAGGCCCTCAGCCAGCTATGCAAGACCAAGTCTATACTCCTCAGGCTTCCGACCCCGGTGCCTTCAAAATCCCCGGGATGTAAAATACGAAAACAGACGAGTCTCTTCTCATCCTTTGGATGAGAAGACTTTTGTTCGTCGTTTCGGAAAAGAAAGCAAGCTTTCTTTTCTCTCATCTCCTCCAAAAGGCGAACTTACGTTCGTGACTCGTACGGCTCCAGTTATTAGAATAAAAATAAAGTCCCTTTAGGACTTATTTTTATTCTAATGGCGGATCCGTTTGCCCCTTGGGACGCTCCGGATTCGACAAAAAATGCCGTCAGGCATTATTTTGGCGGATCCGACGAGACTCGAACTCGCGACCTCTGCCGTGACAGGGCAGCGCTCTAACCAACTGAGCTACGAATCCAATATGAATATATTATACATCACTTTCCCCAAAAATACAAGCCACCAAAAACATTATGTATGTTATAATAAAAATGCAATCATTTAATAATATACAAGTACCGAATATTTTCATTCAACCGATTATCCGACAGCATAAAATGGCATCGTGAGGTGTCTAACTGTCGGACTTCGGTACGATTATTAGATGATTGCACCCTTGCGGTGCCATTTTTGTATGACTACCCCGTTTACACAAAATGGCATCACAAAGATAAAGTATTTCAACTAAAAAAATAATACAAGGTGATGCATATGGGTTATAGAACCACAAAGTCTAAAATAAAAGTAGGAAGTAATAGAAACAAATCATTAAATAGTGGAGATGCTAGTTACATAGAATTCTACTATCATTTCTTTCGCAACATTCTTCTAGTTTCTGTACCGCTCCTTGTCCTCTCTGCCCTTATCCTTGGCTTTAGTATCTCCCACTCTTCTGCCACCACTTCCGGTTCAGATAGTCTATCTATCTCCATTCTCTCTGCCTGTACTCTAGATAGTATAATAGAAAGCAATCATACTGCCACGGTTAATGCCGGTACTTATACTTCAGATATTGGTAGCACTAGGATTAATGCTTACTGTAATGATAATAATGGCTATAGTATCTACGCCATAGGCAGTAGTAATAATGTAGATGGTAATACGGACTTAGTAAATGCCAATATTGGTGGTAACTATAATATCCATACAGGTGTCTACGATGAAAATAATTCTAACTCTCTTACTGCCTCCTCTTGGTCTATGAAGCTTACCGCTGGCAGTGGTAGCGGCATAGATACCAATACTGGTAGTAGTATTCCACTCACTCCACCTACTATCATGAATGATTATAACAACTATAACGTAATACCCAGTAACTATACCTTAGTGGCCTCAAGAACTTCTGGCACTAATATGACTATAGATACCGATGTTACTGGTTCTTATTTCACTACCACCTATGATGTTTATGCTAGTTCAGTCCAGCCTGCTGGGAGTTATGAAGGCAAGGTTAAATATGTAATGGTCCACCCGAATAGCAATTCCAAAAATACCATCCCAGACATAAATGCTGCCTTTGCCGCGGCTGGCAAGCAGAAAATATATCAAGACGAGAATGACTCCTACTACGCTATGCAGGATATGAATAGCAATATATGTGATTCTATTACTAGAACAGGTGAAATTACTGCCACACAATTAGTAGATACTAGAGATCATAAACTTTACTGGGTAGCGAAGCTGGATGATGGTAAATGTTGGATGACGAGCAACCTAGACTTAGATATAGGTAATACGAATATGCCACTCAATTCAAATACCACAGATATTAGTACTAATCCAGAAGTTTATGCAAACACCGGCATTTATTCGGACTATACAGTATCGGGCGGGGTCTATACTTGGGATCCGGTCTCTACGGCCGTCACATCGGGAAGAACCATATCAGGAACTGGCGTTACGGGTTGGTCAAATAGCACCACCGCGCCATATTCAGCTGAAGGCGGCGATGCTTATTACTATACCTCTAACACCACTAGCGCCGATACAAGATATAACTCTCTCAAAACTTGTAAAGATGCAGGTCATACCGAAGCAGAATGTAAACATTACTTTGCCGGTAATTACTATAACTGGACTGCAGCTATAGCATCTAATAACTCTACTAATATAAGCACTAACGATAGTAGGGTCCCCAATTCTATTTGCCCTAAAGGTTGGAGACTTCCCAATGCCTCACAGACAGATAATGAATATAATGAGTTTGGTAGAATGTTTTTTAACGCAAGTATTACTGCAAAGGTGTCTAACGGTAACGATTCTGTAGGCTATAAAGATGGCGGTTTTAACAAAATACGTTCCAGCCCATATTATTTTGTGCGGTCTGGCGTTATCTCTGTCAGTAGTCTAGTTAACCCCGGCATACTTGGATACTACTGGTCTAGTACGGCTAATAGTAGCTCTAGTACTTACGGACTGCGTTTTGATAGTGGCAGCCTCCGGCCGGCCTACGGCGTCATCGGACAAGACGGGTGGTCAGTGCGCTGTATTGCTAGGTCACTGTGAACTGTCCCTACTAATCCATACCTCATCTCCGCTCCATAATTCACCAAAACGCTGCCTGGCCTTGTCTAAACTCATAAATTATTATATAATTAAGCCTAAGCCATTGAAAAATTTTTTGAACTGGAGGTAAACTATGAACATTACCACTAATGGCAGGGAAGAGACTCGCGCCTTATATCAGGGGTTAGTAATGAGCCACCCGGAGCTTTTTAAAAGTGCTCACGGCGTGAAATATATCACAGACCCCGAAGCAATCTGCGAATATGAAGCTACGACCGGCGAGCGCCTTGGCGTATTGTATCAAATGGGCTCATACGAAGTTTTTGTAGTAGATTTGATCGAAAAAGACGGCGCGCTCAAGCTTCACGGTCGCATCATTATGCCGGATAACGGCGTAATTATCGTACCTAAGCTTGGCAACAAATTCGTTTTAGAAGACCAATATCGCTATCCGGTTTGCGGCAAGCACTTGGCGTTTCCTCGTGGACATTGTGAGCACGGCTCTACTCCCGAACAAGACGCCGTGCGCGAAATCGAAGAGGAATGCAAAGGTGCCGAGCTTACCAATATCAAGTTTCTCGGAAAAACCTACCCCGAAACCCATTCAAATGCTTGGTATTGCTCTGTTTTTCTCGGCGACATACAGGGCTTATCGGGCGGCAAAGATGCCATCGCCCAAGATGGCTACGAAGGTATCGAAAACCTTGTACTTCTTACGGCAGAAGAGATAGATGACCTCATTGCTAAGGGTAAAATCACTTGCGGCTACACTCTCGCCGCCTGGGCTCTCTACCGTGCCTTTCTCAAATCCTAATCCCCCATCCTAAAACCCCGCCCACGCGGGGTTTTCTCTTGCCATATCCCTAAAGGTGTGATATAATACCACCAATATGGCTATTAAAGTTACTAGAAAAGATCAAGGTGAGGCGAACGAAAACATCATTCGTCGTTTCAATCGCAAAGTTCTCCAGAGTGGTATGATGCCTTTGAAGAAGTCGCAAATGCGCTTTAGCAAACCTATTTCTAAGCGCGAACGCCGCTTAAAGGCTATCATCCGCGAAGCTCGCAAGGCCGAAAAGACCGAGCGCATCAAATTAGGACTTAAGTAAAAGTACCCCGTTTACCGGGGTTCTTTTTTATGGTAAAATAAACAACGAAAAAGGAGAAAAATGATTACACTATTTGGTTTAGCAGGTTCAGGTAAAGGCACGCAGGGTCGCGCCCTAGCAGAAATTTTCGGTTGGCGCTGGCTGTCTGTGGGTGAAGCTATTCGCCAGACCAACGAATACGATGATATTATCAACCAAGGCAACATGATCCCAGATGAAGACGTAATAAGAATGATGGGCAAGCAAATTGCTAAGGCTGAAGACGAAGGCTTTGACGTAATTCTGGATGGCTATCCACGTGACGCCGTGCAAACCAAATGGATTCTAGAAAACATGTCCGGCAAACTAGATGGCGCCATTATCCTAGAAGTCCCCAAAGAAGAATTGCTCGAACGCTTGGCTCTCCGTGGCCGCGACGACGACAAAGAGCGTGCCAGCATCGAGCGCCGGTTTGACATTTACGAACAAAATATTAGTACAATTTTGCCATTGCTCGAAGCCGCTAATATACCAATAAAACGCGTAAACGGCGTAGGTAAAGTCGAAGAAGTCACTGCCCGCTTGGTGGAAGTTGCAAAAGAGATGAACCCTGATGCTACTGAGCAAGAAAAAGATGTTAACGGTGGAGAAATCGAGCACAGTTATGGTGAATAAAGACACTGCCGATGCGAAAACTCTGCAAGAAAAAATCACCGCTATGCGCGAAGGCGGCAAAATCCTCGGTAATTTACTCCGTGACCTTAAAGATTATGTAAAACCTGGTATGACAGGGAAAGAAATCGACGCCTGGGTCCGCAAAGAAATTGTAAGGCGCGGTGCTGGCGTAGCCTACGATATGCTAGAAGAAGAATTTCCCGGTGCCATCTGCATTTCTATCAACGAACAACTCGTCCACGGTGCCCCCACCGACGAAGTTCTCGAAGAAGGCGACAAAGTTTCTTTTGATCTAGACATTTACTACAAAGGCTATTTCACCGACTCTGCCTTTACCATGATTGTGGGCGAAAAAGGTAGCCCTGCCGTCAAAAAAATGATCCAAGTCACCGAAGCCTCCATGTGGGAGGGAATTGAGCAGGTGAAACCCGGCGCCCACATTGGCGACGTCGGCAGTGCCGTAGAAAAGGTTTTGCGCAAAGGCCACCTTGGCGTGATTGAAAATTACATCGGCCACGGCATCGGCAAATCTATGCACGAACTCCCCGAAGTACCCAATTACGGCAAAAAAGGTCACGGCTACAAGCTAGTAGAAGGCGACACCATTTGCATAGAGCCTATGTCTTGTCTTGGTAAGCCCGCTAACTTCGTAGACAAAGACGATAACTGGACTGTCAAGATGAAAGACGGTTCCATCGGCTGCCACTGTGAGCATACTGTATTGGTCACCAAAGACGGCTATGAAGTTTTGACTTTGCCAGACTAATAGTGCTATAATATGCTTATGGATAACGACAAACGTTTCGTTACTGGCTTAGACGTGGGCACGGAAAACATCCGCGCTGTTATCGCTTCTGTAGACAAAGACGGTCACCTTGCTGTAGTTGGTTACAACGAAGGCAAATCCGCCGGCATGCGTAAAGGTGTCCCGGCCAACTTGGCTGGCCCCGCTGGCGCTATCGACAAAATGCTCGGCGAAGCCGAACGTATGGGCGGCTACGATGTCCGCAACGCCTACGTCTCTATCAACGGCTCCAGTATTTTATCCACCCGCACCGAAGGTATGATCGCCGTCGGCACAGTAGAGCACGAAATCAACGGCGAAGATATCAACCGCGTAGAAGACGTCGCCGTATCTGGCCGCATTCCGGCCAATCGTGATGTTTTAGATGTAGTACCCCTAGAATATGCCCTAGACGGCCAAGGGGGAATTAAGGATCCGCTTGGCATGTCTGGCGCCCGGCTCGAAATGCGCGCTTGTGTAGTGTCTGCTCTTACCCCTAACTGTGAAAATCTTAAAAAAGCTACCGCCGCTGCCGATGTCCACGCCGATAGGCTAATTCCTAGCGTTATTGCTGCAGCCAAGGCTGTGCTTACCGACCGCCAAAAAGAAAACGGCGTTGCCGTCATAGATATGGGTGCCGCCACTACCTCTATTGCCGTTTACGAAGAAGGTGATTTGCAATATGTAGGTGTAGTCCCAGCCGGCTCTAATAACATCACTAACGACCTCGCCATTGTCTTAGCTATAGACCCTACCTTAGCCGAAGAAATCAAGCAACGCTTCGTCACTGGCAATTTTGATGCCGAAAAATCCCCAGTTATTCGCATTGGCCGCGAAGGCAAAGACGAGCGCGTGTTTGAGCGTAAAGAAGTAGAAGAAGTAGTAAAGGCTCGTCTCGACGAAATTTTCGGCGAAATCCGTAAAAAGTTGAAGTCTGCCAAATACGACCAGCGTCTCCCAGAGGGAATTATCCTGGTAGGCGGTGGCGCCAAAATGCGCGATATCGACCTCTTCGCCAAAAAATCTCTCGAGGCCGCCGTTAAAATCGGCACCCCACAGGGGCTGGGCGGTGTAGCTGATGCTATCGAAAAGCCCGAATTTGCCACTGCTGTAGGCCTAGCCATGTTTGCTGCCGAAGAGAGCCAATATGCCCCAGTTGGTGGCAAAAAGGCTAAAAAGGCCCTTAAAATGCCCAAAACCCCAGGTTTCCTCAAAAAACTCTTCTCCAAATTCTAGTTTTCGCTAATTTCAAAATCCCGCCACCCCTGTTAGAATTATATGAAATTCGTGATTTTTAGCCCATTTGGGCTAATTTTTACTGTTTTTGGCTGAAATCTGCCCAAAATCCGCCCTTGTTTTAATATCAAAATCACGTTACAATTAAAATGCTACAACTTAGTAAAATTAAATGTGTCGTATATTTTATTAGATATGACAATTACTTAAACACGAGAAGACGGCACCGTAAGGAAGCCGACGTGTTTGGGTAGATATCATATCGACACAAATTACTAGGTTGTAGCACCCCTTGCGGTGCCATTTTTGTATTACTACCCCGTTTACGCAAAGTGGCACCACAAAGAAAGAAAACTAAACAGGGTAATACATATATGAGCCATAGCGATAAAACAAATAATTATACAGAATTCTTCTATAAAGCTTTCCGTAATATTCTCCTCGTTTCTATTCCTCTTCTTGTAGTTTCTGGTGTTGCCTTATTTCATTTATCTATTCATAGTTCTGCTACCGTCTCAGACCTAGAAACAGATAATCTTACTCTTACTCTATCTACTTCCTGCACTTTAAGTAGTTCGATAGAAGAAGCGCACGAGGCTAGTCTAAATGGTGGACAATATGAAGATGATATAGGCGTTACTAAAGTTAATGCTTATTGTAATGATAATAATGGCTATAGTATCTATGCTATAGGTAGTAGTAATAATGTAGATGGTAATGCAGATTTAGTTAGTAATATCAATGATAACTATAATATTCATACCGGTATATATGATAGTGGCAGTATTACGCCTTCCTCTCCTTCTACTTGGTCTATGAAACTGGCTGCAGGAGTAGGTAGTGGTGTTGATACTACTCCACCTACTATCAGGAATAACTATGATAGTTATAGTGTAGTACCAGAAAACTATACTTTGGTAGCTTCAAGGGCCTCTAAAACCGATATGACTATAGATACTTCCGTTACTGGCTCCTACTTTACTACTACTTATGATATCTATGCTAGTTCTCTGCAACCCGCTGGAACTTATACTGGGAAGGTTAAGTATTTGATGGTGCATCCACAAAGCAATAGTCAATACTTTGGCTTTAATGAAGTATTTGCCGCAAATGGTAAAGGAGCCATTAATGTAGATGGAAATAGTTATTATACTATGCAGGATATGACTAGTGATATATGTAGTAAAGTGGAACTATTAAATGAAGCCTCAGCTACACAATTGGCAGACATTAGAGATAACAAATTATACTGGGTAGCCAAGCTAGAAGATGGTCATTGTTGGATGACGCAGAATTTAGACTTAGATTTGACTACTTATACAAACGAGCAGGGCCAAGAAGTAATGAAACCATTTACTTCCAATGATACAGATTTGACAGACCATTCACTAACCGGAGCTTACTCGGATGGGTATGCGTACAATACGAATACTGGGGCCACTACTTGGACGCCAGAAAGAAAAACTATAGACTTTCAAAATACCACCGTAACTGGATGGGCAAATGATAATAATAATCCATACTCTGCAAATAAAACTGACAGCACAGAAGTCGGCCATGCATCACTAGGTAACTATTACAACTGGACAGCGGCTATAGCTAGTAATAATTCTTCTTCGTTAACGCAAAGTACACTAAACGATACAACCAAGAACCCTAAAAACTCCATTTGCCCTAAAGGATGGAGGCTACCTACTATATCCAACCAGCCCAATACAATAAGCGGTTCTACTAATGAGTTTGCGAGGTTGAATTATCTATACAATAATAATTTAGCCGCAACGTCTGTCGGTATGATTTCGGCGCCACTTTATTTTGCGAAGAAAGGTGGAGCAATTTATACGGCGCAATTATTTTCCTATAATGAAAGGAGTAACTATTTCTCCAGTACTAATTATTCGGCAAATTCTTCATTTAGGCTAAATATCGGCGAAAGTTCGGTTTTGCCAGACGATCAGTTTTCCGACGTGAAACAGTATGGATATTCTCTCCGCTGCCTCGCCCGGTGACAAAATTTAACAGCAATCTCGTATCTTCTAATCGGCAAAAACTTAAATAGAACTGAACTTCTCCACTTGATTTTTGCCGTTTAAGAGAGTATAATAAGCTTATGACAGATTTAGATATTAAAAAATCTACCCAAAATGATAGTGTAAAATATCTCAGCGTTAGCGAAACCGCTGAGCAATGGGATATTTCCGAGCGCTCAGTTCGCAACTATTGTGCCGAAGGCCGCATTATTGGCGCCAAGCTAGAGGGCGGTATCTGGTTTATTCCCGAAACGGCCGAAAAGCCCGAGCGCACTAATAAATCAATAGAAAAAAAGCCAACTTTGCTTCAAATCCTCCGCCGTGAAGATCACCTACGCACCAAGGGTGGCATTTATCACAAAATCCAAGTAGAACTCACCTATAATTCCAATCATATCGAAGGTAGCCGTCTCACCGAAGACCAAACCCGCTACATTTACGAAACCAACACCATCGGCGCCCTCAAAAAATACGAAGGCATCCGGGTAGACGACGTAGTGGAAACCGCCAATCATTTTCGTTGCATTGATTACATTATCGAAAACGCCAATCGTAGGCTTAGTGAACACATGATCAAAAAACTACATTTTATTCTAAAAAATGGCACCAGCGATTCTCTAGAAGATTGGTTTGCAGTAGGCGATTACAAAAAGATGCCTAACGAAGTAGGTGGGCAGGAAACTACTGCGCCAGAGGACGTCCCAGCCGCAATGAAAAAGCTACTCAAAAAATACCGTGCTCGCAAGTTGCTAGATTTGCATGATTTGCTAGCCTTTCATTATGAATTTGAAAAAATCCACCCCTTTCAAGACGGTAATGGTAGGGTTGGAAGGTTAATTCTATTCAAGGAATGTCTCCGGCTCAACATTGTGCCTTTTATCATCGATGAAGATCTTAAAATGTTTTACTATCGCGGGCTCAAAGAATGGCCTAAAGAGTCAGGCTATCTTACCGATACTTGCCTTGCCGCACAAGACAAATTCCGCCAGATTTTAGAGTACTACCGTATTTACCCTTGATTTTCTCATAGAATAGATATATACTGATATTATATTAAAGCGAGGATAAATTATGCCAGAGGTAAAACCGACAGAGGTGGAAAGCAAAGCTAGTATTAAAGTAGTAGGGGTCGGCGGTGCCGGCGGCTCTGCTGTGGAACGTATGAAAGAGGTAGGCCTTTCTGGCGTAGAATTTGTGGCGATTAATACCGATGCTCAAGCTCTGCACCACTCGCCTGCTGATACCAAAGTCCACATTGGTAAAGGCCTCGGTGCTGGTGGCGACCCAGAAAAGGGCCGCGAAGCTGCCGAAGAGGGCAGGGAAGCCATTGAAAAAGCTCTAGACGGTGCCGATATGGTATTTATTACTCTTGGTGCTGGTGGCGGTACTGGCTCTGGCGCTGGTCCTATCGTGGCCGAAGAAGCTCGCAAAAAAGACATCCTCACCGTAGGCGTAGCTACTAAGCCGTTCACCTTCGAAGGCGCTCGCCGTCGTGCTAACGCCGACCTCGCTATCGACAAGCTCGCTCGCCAGGTAGACGCGCTTATCACTATCCCAAATGATAGATTGCTTCAAACTATTGATCCTCGTACTCCACTTCTTGAAACCTTTAAAATCGCTGACGATGTACTTCGCCAGGGTGTACAGGGTATTTCAGAACTTATCACAGAACACTCGCTTATCAACCTAGACTTTGCCGATGTCAAAGCCATTATGAAAAACGCCGGCTCTGCCCTAATGGGCATTGGCCGCGCCAGCGGTGAAAACCGCGCGGTTATTGCTGCCCAGCAGGCTGTAGAGTCCCCGCTGATTGAGGTAAAGATCGAAGGTGCCCGTGGCGTACTCTTCAGCGTAGCTGGTGGTTACGATATGTCTATGAGCGAAATCCAAGAGGCGGCCGAAGTTATCACTGGTGCTGTTTCTCCAGACGCCAACATTATCTTTGGTGCTTCTATCCGTCCAGAGCTAGAAGACGAAATTATAGTTACTGTAGTGGCTACCGGCTTTGACTCTGACTATTACAACGAACCTGTCTCAGAGCCCGAGTCAGCTACTACTAGCAGTTTTAAAGACGAAAAGCCAGCTTCCGAAGCCAAAGATTTTGCCCTAGAAAACAAATCCAACATGTGGGATTCCATCAAAAACGAACCCGAACCAGAGCCAGTGACAAATGACGACGACATGGACGTTCCGCCTTCTCTCCGTGAACGCTTGAAAGGTAAAAAGAGAAAATAATCCCTAGGAAAGGTGCGAAATGGAGCGGAAATTCAGAATTGGCAACAGTAAAGTTCTAGAAAGCCGCGAAACGGTAGATGGCACTATGATCCGTCGCCGCCGCGTATCTGACGATGGTCACCGCTTCACCACTTACGAGCGTATTGAAATGCCGCCCCTTACGGTAAGTAAACGCAGTGGTAATAAAGAAATCTACGACCGCGACAAATTACTCCTCGCCGTCAAGCGCAGCGTAGGCAAATTTTTCAATTCCGAGCTCGAAGTAGAAGACGTGGTTAATAAAGCCACGGACATCTTATATAGTTATGGCACCGATCAAATCACGTCTAAGCAAATCGGCGAAGCCGTGCTAGATGTCTTAGCCGAAATTAACGAAGTCGCCTACGTCCGTTTCGCCTCCGTTTTCCGCGAATTTAAAACCCTCGAAGATTTTGAAAACATCTTAAAAGAGCAAAAAAGGAAGAAATAATTTATGCGGGTGGTGTGTGTTTACAGAGACAATCAAGATTATTCCCGCGCGGTCAGCGAATGGCTCGAAAGTTTCCGACGCCAAACCGGCCGGGAAATAGAAACCATGAATCCAGACGAAAACGTCGGTTTTTGCGAGGCTTACGACATTGTAGAATACCCCACCATTCTCGCTCTTGGTGAAACTGGCGATGTTCGCGCCTCCTGGCGTGGCCAAAGTCTGCCACTTATCAACGAAGTTTTATTCTATATGATATAGTAAATATATGAATCCTAACAAAATACCTACGTCTAGCCCAGAAGAGCCGGAAACGAGCAATGATTCTAAAACCAGTTCCAGGTGGTCCATTCTAGAAAAAATGGCTGATAAATACGACGCTACAGAACGCCGCAGGATAGACCAAATGAAAGATAACTTAAGTCAAGATCAGTTTGGTGAATCTTCTAGATACAGATATGAACAAATCGATGTACCGCCCTCCACTTTACGTAGAATTGGTCGCCTAGCTTTGGACCGCTTGGGCATTCATTTTAGACGCTCAGAAACTCGCCGCCGTCGCGAAGCTATGGCGGTCGCCGTGCAGGAATACGACGCAGAGCAGGAAGAGGCCCAGCGTCGCCTAGAAGAACAAACAGAGTATCAAAGGCGAGAAATGGAACGTGAAGCAGCAAGAAAAAAAGCATCCTTCGAGAAAGAAAAGGCATCCTTCGAGAAAGATTTTGTCGACGAGATGGAATTGTATAGAAAGCAAAAACAGAAACGTTTCCAGATACAACGTATCCAAGAGATAATTGAACAAGACTTAAACCAACGTCTTTTGACAGTAAGTAGTTTAGAGAACGAAGTTCTCGCAGGAAACCCCGAGGTCGATAAAGCTATACTATCTTACGCAGGCACCGAAGTCCAAGTTTATACATTAAGAGGCATTCCGTTTTCTATGATTAGCCATGATGTTGAGTATCGTAAAGTTGGTTCGAAGGACCCAAATCATATCGGGGTTCAAACGTCCAAGAGGTTAGTGGAAGATCCAGGCATTTGGGCGCAGAGCGAAAGTGAAGCTATGCAAGATGATGGTTTTGGTGCTAAAGGAGGTAACGCTAGAGGTAATGTCATTTCCACATCTTACATCAATTCCGAAAGCAACCTAGATGGTAGGGTTAGCAATACGTCTGGCCATGCTGATTTATGTTATGGTTTCTCTCACATTAATGGCGGTGAACTCTTATTCACATCGCAAACAGATGGCGGGACTTCAAACATAATTAGCAAAGATACGGAGTCCTTGCTTGACGAAACAGACCTTCAAACTATCGATAGTCTTGAGGGGGCATCCGACAGAGGGCCTTACAATGAATTTTTAATACGTCGTTATTCTGAAACCGGTGAAGCACGTAGACCAGATTATGTTATCACGGAAAACGGCGAAATTACGGATGACATGCTGAGACACGCTACCTTTTTTCGTATTCCTATAGTAAATATAGATAGGGCTGCCTATGAAGAAAAAATGGAGCACAGAGCCGCTAATGCGTTGAATTCTGTCAATGGAGATAGCACTTATGAAGAAATAAGTGCAGCCATAGACAAAATTAAAACTACTTCTAAATATAGCAAAAAGATGAAAGTGGAGACTAGAGTAGGTGACGGTCGTGAAAAGCTAGTCTTTGAACTTAGATATCACGATCACGATAAGCTTTTCCAAGGCGATGAGATAAATAAGAAAATAATAGATTTAGGTAAACTTGAAATAGAAAAAAGAATAGATTTTATTGCCAGTGAGCTTCAAAAAGCCACAGAAGCATGTCACCAGGCTACCAGAGAAGGGCAAATATATTATTTTTCCTCAGATTCCATTGAGGAAATTATACAATGTGACGTGCTAGATTATCAGAACGGCAAACATTATACAGAAATAGGCGAAGAACCCTGGCGAGGTTTTGCTCCGGGTAACCCTAATACAATAAAATTCGCTTTTCGCATGAAAGACAGTACGAGATATGTTTGCACTGAAATTGTCGACGGTGAGCGTAGGACCGCTAATGAATCCAATAAGAAAGACGTAGAAAACAGCGACAGCAGCTATTATGATAAGATATACCCGCTCATTATGGCTTATATGAACGCAACGCGTGAAAATCGGAAAAAATGTTTGCTAGACAAAAAATTAACAAATCAAACTCTTTATAGTAAAATATAACCATATGGATTTTATCGAGAATATCGTCAAAAACGTTTGGGTCCAGCGTCTTTTTTGGTCCGCTATCGTCGTCGCATTTAGTCTGCTACTCTACCATATTATTGCTAGAGTATTAAACGGTAGGGAAAAGAAAAATTCCAAAATCATGAGTAATAAAAAGAATAAAACCCTCATTCGTATGCTCAAGAGTATCGTCGCCAGCGCCCTTAGTATTATCACGGTTTTGATGGTACTAGAAATCTACGGTATCAACGTTACTTCTATGTTAGCCGGTGTCGGCATCGCCAGCATCGTAATCGGCTTTGCCCTGCAGGATTCATTGAAGGATATCATTCGTGGTTTCGTAATTGTTTCAGACAATTATTACGAAATCGGCGATGTCATCAAATATGGTGATAATTTAGGTCCGGTGGTATCGGTTAGTCTGCTTACCACTAAAATCCAAGACATCAACACCAACAATTTTGTGTCTATCGCCAATCGTAATATCGATAAAGTTGAAGTAGATCCGGGCTATGTTTATATCCCTATCCCCATGCCGTATGAGCTAAAAGTAGAAAAAGCCGAAGAAATTATCCAAGAAATTATAAAAAAATTACAAAAACAAGAGAGGATTACTACGGCTGCTTACCAGGGGGTCTCTAAATTTGATACCTCTGCACTTAACTATCAAGTAGTCATCACCTGCAACCCCGCAGACCGCCTCCAGGCCCGCCGCGATTGTCTCCGTGTCATTTATACCACCATGGAAGAAAATAAAATTCACGTCCCTTACACTCAGCTCGACCTCCACCAAAAGAAATAAGCTCTGAGCACTTTATTTATTCATTAAATATGATATACTTAATCTATAAAAATAAAAGCGTTCGAGCAGCTATCACCTGTGAGCTGGCGGAAGAAAGGGAATTGTCCCAACTAGACCCGCCCGTGAGTCCGCGTAAGAGATAAATTAAGTGCTGAGTGCAAAAATTACTCAGAAATTGGATGGTACCGCTCTATAAAGAGTTCCAATAGCCAAAGCTATTGGATTTTTTTAATGAAAGGAGCAAAATGAAATACCGAGCTGGCCAAAGAAGAAAAGCCATAGAATACGAAAAAGCCCTCACCGAGTGGTGGAAAAAGAATAAAACTTTTGAACAGTCAATAGAGAATCGCCCAGTCGATAAATCTTACGTCTTTTACGACGGCCCCCCGTTTATTACTGGCTTGCCACATCATGGTACCCTTCTCAGCTCCGTAGTAAAAGATGCCGTTCCGCGCTACTGGACTATGAACGGCTACCGGGTAGAGCGCAAATGGGGTTGGGACTGTCACGGTCTGCCAGCTGAAAATTTCGTAGAAAAACAACTCGGCATTACCGATCGTCGCGATATCGGTACTAAATGGAGTCTAGAAGATTATATTATCAAAGCTCGCGAATCTATGGTCGCTAACTCTGAAGAATGGCGCGGCACCATCGACCGTGTTGGTCGTTGGGTAGATTTCGATAATTGCTACCGCACTATGAACAAAGATTTTATGGAGTCTGTGTGGTGGGCGTTTAAACAGCTCTACGACGCCGGCAAAATCTACGAAGGTGCCAAAGTCCTCATGTATGACACCAAATTTGCCACTCCAGTCAGTAAAGCCGAAGTTACCATGGATAACGACGCCTACCAAACCGTTACAGACCCATCGGCTTATGTCAAATTCATGGTTAAAGACGGCAAATTCGAGGGCGCTTATCTCCTCGCTTGGACCACTACCCCTTGGACTTTGCTCGGCAACACGGCTCTCGCCGTGAATCCCGATCTCACCTACGGGCTATATCAAGAGACCGCTGACCCTAGAAAGCGCAAGTTTATAGTTCTCAAGAGTAAACAGCGAGAAGACTGGCAAGAAATCGAGACTTTTCCGGGTAGTGCTCTAGCCGGTTTAGGATACATCCCGAATTTTCTCAATTCCGACGCATCTTGCCCACTTGTCGAATGGCAAAATTTCACCAAAAATTATTACAAGTTCAAACCCGCAAACATCCACAAAGTTTGGTCTGCCGACTTCGTTGGCGAGGGTGAAGGTACCGGCATTGTGCACATCGCCCCCGCTTATGGCGAAGACGATTTCGAGCTTGGTCGTAAAAACCAAATCCCGCTAATAGATGTCCTCGATGACAATGGATTCTATCTCGAAGGCGCCGATAAGGGTCTCCTCATCGCCGGCGTCAAGCCAGACGAAAATGACAAAATTCACGCTTGGGGTATGAACAAGATCATTGCTAAGTGTCTCAAAGAAGTCAAGATAATCGAAGAAATAGAATACATCCAGCATGAATACCCCTTCAATCCCCGCAGTAAAGAACGTATTATGTATCGCGCATTTCCTAGCTGGTTCTTTGATGTCCAGGGTCAAAAGTCCCTGATGCTCGCCGAAAACGAAAACATCAACTGGTTCCCAGCTTACCTCAAGCATGGCCGTTTCGCTAAAAACATCGAAGCTGCCCCAGATTGGAATCTTTCCCGCGACCGTTTCTGGGCTACCGCTATGCCAGTTTGGAAGGGCGACAAAGGCTCCGTCAAGGTAGTTGGCTCCTATGCCGAACTTAAAGAACTCTCTGGCGTAGAACTCGAAGATTACCACCGCCCTTGGGTAGATGAGATTGAATTCGATATCGATGGCGAGCATTTCGTCCGCATCGAAAAGGTACTAGACTGCTGGTTTGAATCTGGTTCCATGCCATTCGCACAGCTCCACTATCCGTTCGAAAATAAAGAAAAGTTCGAACGCAACTATCCTGCTGATTTTATTGTGGAATACGTCGGACAGGTTCGCGCTTGGTTTTATTATGTCCACGCCGTAAATACCACCTTGGCCGAAATCGGCGCCTTTGGCAAAAAGGCTAAAAACGGTGCCAAAAATGCCTATAAAAACGTTATTACTACCGGCACCTTGGCGGGGAATGACGGCCGCAAGATGAGTAAATCCCTCGGCAACTACACCGACCCTAATATTCTGATGGATCAATACTCCGCCGATAGTCTCCGTTTCTTACTATTATCTAGCCCGGTTCTCTCTGGTGAAGATTTTGCTCTGCTCGACAAAGACGTCTCCGACGTCAACCGCAAACTCGCCATGATCTGGAATGTCTACGATTTCTTCACGACCTACGCCGAGATTGATAATATTGATAGTGACAAGCTAGAAGAGATGCTAGAAAATACTCTTTCGAGGAGCATATTTGGCGACGGGCCAAATACGGAGCGACCGAAGCCCGTAACGACGGGCCTGAGGGAGCGTTCCGAGAAAGACGTATTTTTAACATTAAATCCTTTGGATCAATGGATCTTCTCCCGCGTTCATCAGCTAAGAAATGATATTGCCGCCGGCATGGAAGAATACAATATTCCCAAGGCACTAGAAAATGTCCTCCCATTTATAGACGATCTTTCCAACTGGTTCGTTCGCCGCTCTCGTCGTCGCTTCAGTAAAAACGACGATGTGGCTGATAAGACTTCCGCCTACGCCACCCTCTATTATGTCTTGGTCTATCTTAGCAAAATCTTAGCACCATTTACTCCGTTCCTAGCCGAAGAACTCTATCAAAAAATGACTGG